>WFRQ01000066.1 GCA_015486425.1 Deltaproteobacteria bacterium
ATCTTGCAGACCTTGCCCGTCTCAGGGATCTTGCTCCGTTTTTGACCCTGCAGCGCCTGGCAATGCTCAGGTCCGGCTCCCTTCTTTCTTTCAGCGAACTCGCACGGGACGCGGGCATTTCTGTAAATACCGCCAGACGCTTTCTTGAATCCCTGCGCATATCCTACAAGACCATACTGCTCATGCCCTGGTACAGGAACCTTACCAGCCGGGTAATAAAGACCCCGAAACTCTACTGGATTGACATAGGAATTTTGCGTCAGGGTACAGGTAAATGGGGTCTAATGGACGGCGGGATGTTCGAGACACTGGTGGTAAGTGAAATTCATAAATGGGTAAGCACCATGGCACCGGATACCCGGCTCTATTTCTATCGTACCCGTTCAGGTCTGGAAATCGATCTCATTATGGAAACCGGAGACGGAATCATAGGGATAGAGATAAAGAACAGACCCAGGGTAGTTGGCAAGGATTTTAAAAATCTCAAAGCGCTTGCAACTGCCCTTGACAGCGAGTGGAAAGGCGGAATGGTAATTTATACCGGAATGGAAATGAAAGAGCTCTCCGAGGACTGCAGCATCTGGGCAGTTCCCATACACATGCTGATATAACATGAACGGAGCATTTTAAAACAAAGCGGACATTTCACCTGAGCAGGTGGGGTATGGAAACGATAAAATCTTAAAATTGGTGCCGAAGGGGAGATTCGAACTCCCACGAGCGCAGTTTGCTCACTAGATCCTGAATCTAGCGCGTCTACCAATTCCGCCACTTCGGCACGCAGGCGCTATTAAAATTTGCTCACCTGCAGTTGTCAAGGGCTTTTATATCTTCAAACATATCACCCCTTAACCGTAACTGCTCACCACCCCTCAAGGATCAATTCCCATGACGGACAGTCTCTTTTTACACAACACTTTTTTTGACATGTATCTGCTCAGGGGGCGCTGCAGATGCAAGGCGAAGGGGCGAAGACGTACTTCCCGTACTTCGAGCCCCCGACAACGCAACAGATTCGAGCCACACGAAACATATCTGTAAATCACCAGGATTACGCCCTGTCTTGAATTCTTAACTGAATGCCGAAACTACAGATCCATGTTGTCACACCGCCTGCCACGATATCATCTATTGGGTTTGTGCTTAAATTTAGGACACTGTCCATAAAACCTGCATGGATTATTGTAAAAAATATCCTCAATATCTTCTTCCCTGTGACCACGCATCTTCATCTCAAAAATTGCATCGTGCAGCGTGGCCGGATCCGACGGCCCCCAGTCTCCAGAGGCATCGCACAGAATTTTTTCCTTACCGTACCGCTCAATAGTGTCAATACAGCGCTGTGGAGAATTTTTCGTAATTGGATATATTGTCATGGCTGCCCAGTAACCTGTATCAAGAACCATCTCTATTGTGTGTTCCTCCATGTGGTCAAACAGCACTCTGTTTCTATCAATGTCGCTCCGGTTGTTCATTATATCCAGCATGATTTTCACCCCTTTGAGCTTGTCATCAAGATGAGGGGTATGAATCCATATAAGCTGGTCGTGTTCCACAGCAAGATCAACCTGCATTTCAAACACGGTTATCTCGTTTGGTGTGTTTTTATTCAGACCTATCTCGCCTATTCCAAGCACATTGGGCTTGTCGAGAAACTCCGGTATAAAGGAGATGACCTCCTTTGAGAGTTCAAGATCATCGGCCTCTTTGGGGTTTATGCATATCCAGCAGTAGTGGTCAATGCCGTACTGTGCCGCCCTGGTTGGCTCAAATTCTGATATATGAGTGAAATAGTCGTGAAAGGCTGCAGCACTGGTGCGGTCATATCCTGCCCAGAAGGCTGGCTCACAGCAGGCCACGCAGTGCATTCGTGCCATACGTTCATAATCCTGGGTTGTACGGGCTATCATGTGAATGTGCGGTTCTATTACCTTCATTTTCAGTCCCCCACACTCAGTCTTTCAAGAAAAGTCCTGGTCCTGTCTGTACCGCCCTGCCTTAGAATATCAAACGATTCCATGAGACGCTGGTAACGCACATCATTTATGGCCTTATCTGCCTCTTCTGCCCTTCCGATACGGTCAAATGCTGCTGCAAGTTCCAGCACATGGCAACGCATATCAAGATAGTACCTGTCAAGCAGCTCCGATGCATTCATTGGGCATGGAAGTTTGTCAGCCATGTTATGCCTCCTCTGTTTCAGTCGTATGATTAAATTTCCTCAGCAGCCATTTCAATTCAGCGGCTATCATATCAGTAATCAACCGCTCTCTTTCTATCCCTGTCATACTTTGCAGTTCAGGAAATACCGAAAGGGTATATATCTCAAGCTCAAAACATTTTACTCCAAACTCCATTGCCTTTCCAATAAAATCAGAAGTGACATTGTGATAAGCAGTTAAAGGACCCGCGCCTTCCCAGGTAAAAGGCATGTGATAATGTACTGTTGCATGACCAAGGGGTGGAAGTCTGTCTGCTCTTTCCAGGAAAAACGCCAAATCAGGAAATCTTGTAACTGTTCTGTCATGGAAGAATCTTGTCTGGTGAAGATATACCGGATCATTAAAGGGCTCAAGAGCCGTAAAATCAGGGCCTTCTGCCCTCAAGGCCGCACCAAGTTGTATTTTGCCTGTCCTGATACCCTCCGCTTCCAGTGTTTGGAGGCATTCCACCATGTCATCTCCGCAAACCGCCGTATGAACACTGTCCAGGCATATTCCAATGTGGCGCCTTATAATCCTTTCGGACATTGCAACAGTGATATCGTATCTCCACTGAAGGTACTTGATGCCTGAACGCAGCAGCCGCTCATTGTAAAACTGCAGAAATGTTTCCAAATCCTCGACAACACAATCAGGCTCAGGCTCTATGGAAAGGATAATCTCCTTTCCGCTTTGATCCTCACATTTGTACAGATGCCATGCGCACTCAGCCATGTTTTCGGCGCTGCGCTCAACGA
>WFRQ01000067.1 GCA_015486425.1 Deltaproteobacteria bacterium
CCTGCCTGGGACCCTTCAAAGCGCGAGATGATTTCCCTGCCCGAGGAGATGATCAAGATTCGTACTGTTGATGAGGGAAACGCGTGTATGCTTTACAATGCTGCGGCGAAATCTTGCAGTATTTATGATGACAGGCCTGTTGAGTGTCAGGCACTCAAATGCTGGGATACTGCCGAAATTGAATCAATGTTTTTAAAAGATCTTCTCGCCAGGCGCACACTTTTTAACAGGTCAGGTACGTTGCTTCGACTTGTTGATGCCTATGAGGAGGCCATACCTGTTGAAGACATATTTTTCTTTTGCAGTGCGTCAGTAAGTGAAGATGCAGCAGAGAGGGCCAAGGTGCATGAGCACATGGAACTTGTTTCCAGGATTGACCGGCAGTTTCGTCAGCAGGCCTGTGAATCACTTGGGCTTGAGCCGGATGATCTTATGTTTTACTTCGGGAGCCCTGCCAGGGAGATATTTGACAGGGTGATGGCCCTGCAGAAAAGACGCATCTCTGATTAATACTGTTTTGCTGGTGCCCAAACTCCGGTTTGGGTACCTGTGGACTGAAGCTCCTGCTTCTTTCCTTTAGGAACGAGCGGGTAACCCAGCAGAAGTGGCGCCCTGTAAGCAGATACTTGAGAATTTGTACAGACTTATTGAGAAGTAACAAAAAAAAGGCCCTCTTTTGGAGGGCCTTTTCTTTTCTTATTTCAGTAGCTCAGACTTAATCGTCTCCTCCGAACTGATCGGATTCACTTTTACCAAAGCCTGGAACGCCGTACATTGTGGTGCTTCCAGAGGAAAAGAACTCCAGCTTTTGCTCCTGCACCAGTGCGTTGGCAGCCTTCTTGATCTCTCTTGGCTTTGCCTCTGGATCGGCCTTGTATAGATCCTTGATATACATCTTGGATTTATGTTTTGCCTTTTTAGTGGCGAAGGCCAATACTTTTTCTTTGAGTTCGTCTATGTTTACTGCCATGACGTTACTCCTCCAGTTTAGAGGTTATCGGTATGAACACTCCACTTGAACTGCGTGGTGGTGTGATAGGTGTCGTATGCGAGGCGGTAATCGTCAATGGATTTGTCGGTAAATGGAATGTCGCATTTCTCGTAGAAACGCTCCCATCCTATACGCTCTGCCCATTCACCTACACGCTCGTACTTCCTTGCGTCTGACGCGTAAACCTCGATTATATTCTTGATAACCTTGCTTGTAGAGGGCCAGCGCGGAGGCTCATTGGGAATGTAGGGAATGATCAGTTTGGAGAACTTGGGCATGCTGATCCTGTTGGAAATCTTACCGCCAAGCAGGATAGCAATACCGTCACCTTCCTCATCGGCCAGAGGCATTGCCGGGCACATGGTGTAGCAGTTACCGCAGAACATGCAGCGTTTCTCATTGACGCGCACAGTCTTTTTCTTTTCTCCGTCAATCTCTACTGTGGCAGGCTTGATAGCGCCAAGAGGACATGATGCAACGGCGAGAGGCAGCTCACAGACGCCTGTGATACGGTCGTCCTCAATAAAGGGAGGTTTGCGGTGTACGCCGAGAATGGCGATGTCTGAACAGTGCACAGCGCCGCACATGTTGAGGCAGCATGCCAGAGCAATGCGGACCTGAGCGGGGAGCTTGTGGCTCTGGAAGTACTCAAAGAGGTCATCCATCACTGCCTTAACAACACCGGAAGCGTCTGTTGCAGGTGTATGGCAGTGTACCCAGCCCTGGGTGTGAACGATGTTTGTAACACCAGCCCCTGTGCCGCCAATGGGGAACTTGTTGGAGCCGCCAGGGAACTTGCGGCCCTTGAGATCGTCTACCAGGGCACGCATTTTCTCTTCGCTGTCAACGTTGAACTCAAGGTTGTTGCGTGTTGTATAGCGCAGGGAACCTTCGCCATACTTGTCAGCGATTTCACAGATTTCACGAATCGTATCAGTTGTCACGAGACGGGGAGTGGCACAACGTACAACAAAACATTCGTCTCCGGTCTCGCTTGTGTATTTGATTATACCTGGCTCGAGAATTTCATGAGTCTTCCACTTGCCATAGTTGTTCTTGATGATGGGCGGGAAGAACTGCTCATAATGTGGTGGGCCGATATCAGTGATCCTGTTAGTCATGGGCTTCTTGGGATCATAGAGTTTTGCGGCAAGGTCTTTGTCATAAGGTTTTGCCACAATGTCCTTAATATTGGCGCCTGGATTGTCTGGCCATCTTTCTGCGAACATATTTTTTTCCTCCTGTTAGGTTCTAATTAAGCTGCGTGCCTTGAGCGGAATGCCTTGAGATCGCGATCCCAGCCGCCGGGTACCTCTTCTGCACTCCAGAAGACATAGGGGTTGGACCTGGGCTCTTTGACCATCTGAGGAATAGGCTTGAGGTCTGTGCGCCTCAGAAGTTCCTGAATTGACTGACGCTGGATAAGTTCGCCGAAACGCTCGCGGTTCTTGCCTTCTTCCATCCACCAATCCCAGATTTTGTCAACGTATTCTTTGAATTCGTCAAGGTCATCTTCCATCTTGATAAACGGTATTATCAGGGTTGACATCTGAGCACCGTCGAGGATGGGAGCCTTGGCACCGTTCAGGATGGTTGCGCCTGTATCAGTACCGGGACGAAGGGCCGAAGGCATGACGTTGATGCAGTGCATGCAGCGTACGCATTCGCGGTTGTCTATCTTGAGCTCTCCGCCATCCATGTACATACACTGGCTGGGGCAGAGGTCGATAACTTCCTTCTGTATGTCAAAAGCACCCCAGTCCCTGCCGCTGTGTGAGCCGCCATTGGGTACAATTTCGCCACCCATGTATGCCTTTACAGCTTCCTGGTCGATGCGGATGTCATCGCGCCATGTACCAATGATGGAGCAGCATGAACGTGCAATAGCTGCAACACAGTCATTGGGGCAGCCTGAAACCTTGAACTTGAACTTGTAGGGGAATGCAGGCCTGTGAAGCTCGTCCTGGAATGTCTGTGTCAGGTTGTAGCAGATCTCCTGTGTATCAAGGCATGACCACTCACAGCGGGCCTTACCAATGCAGCATGCAGGTGTACGCAGGTTTGATCCTGAACCACCGAGGTCAACATCCATCTGATGGGTAAGATCGTAGAATACAGGCTCAAGCTGATCTGTAGTGGTTCCGAGAAGGATCATGTCGCCTGTGGAACCGTGCAGGTTGGTCATACCGCTTCCGCGATGGTCCCACATTTCACAGACCTTGCGGAGATAATCAGTGGTGTAGAACTTACTGGCCGGCTGATTAACACGCATTGTGTGGAAGTGAGCGATTGTGGGGAACTGGTCCGGAACGTCTGAATAACGACCGATAACGCCGCCGCCGTATCCGAAAACACCCACAATACCGCCGTGTTTCCAGTGTGTTTCCTTGTGCTTGTAAGAAAGTTCAAGCTGACCCAGAAGATCCAGGCATTCCTGTTTGCCGCTCAAGCCTTTCTGCTCGATATCATCGACAAAGCTTGGGAATGGACCTGATTTCAGGTCATCTAACATCGGAGTGTCATGTTTTTTGACATCTGCCATTTAATTCTCCCTCCTTGATGGTGTATTTTTTGCTGGTTATAGTTGTGAAACATCCGGGAACGGCTGAAGCCAGATAAACTCCCCGGGGTAAAATGAATCACTGTTCGGTAAAAAATGACTCAACCATTCGTAGTTAGAAACGTTTATAATATCCAATGCCTTTGCTTGTCAACCCTAAAAAGCGTTCAGAACAGTGAAAAATGAATGGTTGCTCATTATGAAACTACGCTCAATTCGCTCAAATGGCCATTATCAACAGGGACTGATTTGTGCTATTTAATGAATGGTGATTCAATTGTCTTTACGTATCTGTGATCTTCACACCCACTCCTTTGTATCCGATGGCTCTGATTCTCCTGCTGAAGTGGTTCGCAGGGCATTTGAAGCCGGTCTTGCCGCTTTTTCTCTTACAGACCATGATACAGTAGCAGGTCTGCCTGAGGCTTCTGCCGCTGCTGTTGAGATCGGCATTGAATTTCTAAACGGAGTGGAGTTCAGTGTCAGGGCTCAACGCGGCAACATGCACATTCTCGGCTATCTGTTCCGTGCCGGCAACGATGAATTTCAGCAGGTTCTTCAAAGGGTGCAGGATGCGCGTGCCGCACGTACCCCCCTGCTGCTTGAAAGGCTGCGCAAGCTGGGCCTTCCGGTGGAGGAGCAGGAGCTGCTTCGCATTACCCGTGGCGGACAGGTGGGGCGGCCTCATTTTGCCAGGCTTATGGTGGAAAAGGGATATGTCAAGGATGTATCCCAGGCATTTTCCAGATATCTCGGCAGGGGAAGGCCTGCACATGTTCCAAAGTCAATTCTTGAGCCACAGGAGGCCATCAGGGCCATACATGCGGCCAGCGGGCTTGCAGTGCTGGCGCATCCCTTTTCTCTCATGTGCAGCAGCAGGAGAGAGCTTCAAGGCATACTCCAGGGGCTCTGCCATGCAGGGCTTGACGGCATGGAGTGCTATTACAGTGAGCATTCTCCTGCTTTTACCCGGCAGTGTCTTGATATGTGCAGGGAATTTAATATTGTGGCAACCGGAGGAAGTGATTACCACGGCAGGGCAAAACCTTATATAAAGATTGGCAGGGGAAAGGGAGGCCTTGCTGTCCCGTACCGGTGTGTTGAGGATTTGAAGGCAAGGCATGCGGAGAAATACGGCTAAACTTTCATGACATGGGGCTTGTCACCCCCTGACATGAAAGTGAGCTCAAAGCTCAAAGTCGGAAGCTGAAAGCAAACATGGCTTCCTTTACTTTGAGCCTTGAGCTTTC
>WFRQ01000068.1 GCA_015486425.1 Deltaproteobacteria bacterium
CATGTACCTTACCTGCTCCATAACTGACATTGAAAACCGGACATTCAGAATGGCAGGGGTTTATCCGTTTCATTCCTTTATGAAGAGACGCCTCTGCCGCCTTGGCTACAGAAATCCCATGCTGAAAAGGGATACTGTTCTCGGTCGTACAGGTGAGCAGCTCTTCGGACATGAATTTCATTACTCAGACATAAAGCAAGGGAAAGAGACGGTTCAAACTGTATTTGAGCTTGAAGAAAAAAGGCGCGAGGGCTTTGTAACACACAACACCCTTGCAGGATACATTCATCTTCACTGGGGGAGAACGCCGCACGCAGCCCTGAATTTTGCAGAGGCGTGCAGGAGCTGGACTGAATGAAGATATTAAAAATTGCACCGGAACAGATTGAGGCTGAAAGCTTCAGAATCATAGACAGTGGCATAGAAGAGATGCGTAAGCACCAGCCTGGAGCAGTGCCTGATTTCAACCCTGATGAGTACCAGGTTGTAAGGCGCATTATACATGCAACAGGGGACTTTGAGTTTTTGAAAAATGTGCGGTTTGGAAATGGCGCCATCAGGGCAGGCCTTGAGGCAATAAGGGCTGGCAAAAATATCCTGGTTGATGTGAACATGGCCCTTATGGGGGTCTCTGCCACGATTCTTGAAAAATTTGGAGGCAGGGTAATCTGCCGCATTGGCCAGGAGGAGACTGCAGCACTTGCTGCAGAGCAGGGTCTTACGCGCTCGGAAGCAGCCATCATGCGTGCTGTCAGCGATAACATAGGGATTGTGGCCATTGGGAATGCCCCCACTGCCCTTCTGAAGACCATGGAACTTGTTGAAAATGGCCTGTTTGCCCCGGACCTTGTTGTGGGCGTACCCGTCGGGTTTGTAAATGCCGCTGAATCAAAGGAAATCCTTGTGACAAAACCATGGCCATTTATTACCACCCTTGGAAGCAAGGGCGGGACACCTGTGGCGGTTGCGGCTGTAAATGCACTTCTGAGGCTTGCCTGAAAGATATAAACATGGGGCGCAGGAAAAAACTCAGATCAGGCTTTACCACAGGCGCATGTGCCGCTGCTGCTGCAAAGGGAGCGCTCAGCCTGCTTGTGTCAGGAAAGCCCCTTTCCGAGGTAGAAATACCCTTTCCTGACGGATCGAGACACAGATTCCGCCTTGAGACCTGCGTGGGGAAAGAAAAAGACAAAGAAGGCAGGATTCAGGCTGCCATTGCCTCGGTAATAAAAGATGCCGGAGACGACCCTGATGTTACCAACGGGGCTGAAATATCCGTAAAGACGAGATTTTCACATAACTGTCCTGATGGCAGACAGATAACTTACAAGGCAGGGTCTGGCGTAGGCACTGTCACAAGGCCAGGGCTTGCTGTGCCGCCGGGAGAGCCTGCCATAAATCCGGGGCCGCGCCGCATGATCAGGGATGCCGTCAAAGAAGTCCTCAAAGTAATGCCTTCTGAATGGCCCTGTCTTGAAATCACCATTTCCGTGCAGGACGGAGAGCTTCTTGCTGAAAAGACCCTTAACAGGCGGCTTGGCATCAAGGGCGGCATTTCAATCCTTGGCACCACGGGCATTGTGCGGCCTGTATCAGCCAGTGCATGGACTGACACCATTGAGGCCTCAATGAGTGTGGCACAGGCACAGGGGCTTGATGAGATAATGCTCTCCACCGGCAGGACTTCAGAGCGGCAGGTGCAGGCAGCGCTTGATTTTCCTGAACAGGGCCTTGTAATGATGGGCGATTACCTGAGTTATGCCCTGAGGGCTTCGAAAAAATATGGATTTTCCCGCATTCATCTATCAGGTATGTGGGCAAAGATTCTGAAGGCTGCCCTTGAGATACCACAGACCCATGTGAGAAACGGAGCCCTTGAGGTTAAACAGGCGGCAGGGCTGATAGAGAGCCTGGGGCTTGAGCCTCATAAGGCCCGTGAACTTGAAGACGCCAACACAGCCCGTGAAATATACCAGAGGCTCAAGGCTGAAAACAGGGACGAAATCATCAGGGCTGTATGTATCAGGGCAAAAGAGTTCGCAGTGAAAGAATCAGGCATTCCGGTAACTGTTTATCTTGTGACATCTGATGAAGGGGTAGTTGAAACAGTATGACAAGCACCATTGAACTTGTGGGGATATCAGGGGAAGAGCTCTCCTCAGAGGCTGTTCAGGCGCTCTCAGGGTGCGCTGCAGCGGTTGCATCCTCAAGACACGCTCGTTTTGCACTTGAGCGCGGCCTTGAGACAATACCCATAGCCCCGGTAAGCGCCATGCTGGATTCACTTGAAAAGGCGCTGGGAATGGGAAACGTGGCTGTGCTTGCATCAGGAGACCCGCTCTTTTTCGGTGTGGGGCGCACATTGATAAAACGATTCGGCGCGGAGAGAATCAATATCCACCCTGCCCTTTCCAGTATGCAGCTTGCGTGCGCCAGATTCAGGATTCCGTGGGATGATATGAAGTTCATCTCTCTTCACGGAAGGGATGCTGCAAACTGTGCATCAGCCATACTTCTCAGTCAGAAAACCGCCATTTTTACTGATACCCGCAATTCACCTGACTACATTTGCCGCCTGATTCTTGAAAAACTTTCAGTTGCAGGGGATATGGAAACTTCATCAAAAATTACTGTGCATGTTGCAGAAAATCTCGGCCATACAGATGAAAGGCTGTATGTGGGAAGTCTTGAAGATATAGCCTCCACATCCTTCAGGCCAATGAACATCATGCTTACAGTGCATGAAGATGGATGGTTCAGGGAGAGGTTCACGGAAACCCGTATTGCCCTTGGGAGAAACGAACATGAGATTTCCCATTCAAGAGGGCTTATAACCAAGGACGAGGTAAGGGCTGTGACCCTTCACAGGCTGAGACTCCCTGCAGACGGATGTTTCTGGGATATTGGCGCAGGAAGCGGCTCAATCTCCATTGAGGCTTCAGGGCTCTGTCCGGGG
>WFRQ01000069.1 GCA_015486425.1 Deltaproteobacteria bacterium
GTGGGGACCTCTGAAAAGTACAGCATTGATGAGGTAACTCTCCTTGCCCCGTGCACCCCGTCAAAGATTGTTGCAGTGGGTCTTAACTACAGGGATCATGCAGAGGAGCTGGGCATGGCCCTGCCTGAGGAACCGTTGCTGTTTCTTAAACCCCCCAGTTCTGTAACAGGCCCGGGTGCGGATATAGTGCTGCCCGAAATGAGCTCACAGGTAGAACATGAGGCAGAACTTGCAGTTGTCATTGGCCGCAGGATAAAGGGAGTAACCGCTGATGAGGCGGCTTCTGGTATTCTCGGGTATACGTGTGTGAATGACGTAACTGCGCGCGACCTGCAGAAAAAGGATATCCAGTTCACCCGTTCCAAGTCTTTTGACACATTTTGCCCGATGGGCCCCTGGATCACCACGGACCTTGATCCGTCAGACCTTGAGGTCTCCTGCACTGTCAATGGCGAACTGAGACAGAGTTCAAGGACATCTCAACTGGTGCATGGTGTTTTTGAGCTTGTAAGTTTTGTTTCACGCATAATGACCCTTGAGCCGGGAGATATTATTTCAACCGGCACTCCCATGGGAGTAGGAAGGCTTGATGCAGGTGATGAGGTGGTGGTACAGGTCGAAGGTATTGGGGAGCTTAAAAACAGGGTTGTGAGACCATGATGGTACGCTCAGTTCAGATAATATTTGCAGCCGCCTTGCATTACAGGTGCAATACGAAAAGTTTGAAGGAAGGAATTGATGAATTTTAAAAAGACCGAGAGGCTTCAGAAACTGCCTCCCTATCTCTTTGTTGAACTTGACAGGAAAAAGGCCGAGGCAGTGAGCCGCGGTGTTGATGTTATTGATCTTGGCATAGGGGATCCGGATATCCCGACGCCGAAATTCATAGTTGATCGAATGGTAAAGGCGGTTCAGAATCCGTCCTATCACCGTTACCCCTCCTCTGAGGGCATGCTGTCATTCAGACAGGCTGCGGCAGAGTGGTGCAGCAGGCGTTTTGGTCTTTCCCTTGACCCTGCATCTGAGGTAGTGGCATCCATTGGTTCAAAAGAGGCCATTGCACACCTGCCGCTGGCGTTTGTTGACCCAGGGGACGTAGTGCTGGTCCCAACACCCGGTTATCCGGTCTATCATATCGGTACGCTTTTCTGTGGCGGCGAGACCTTTTACATGCCTCTCACGGCTGATAATGATTTTCTGCCTGACCTTGATTCAATCCCGGCAGACATCCTGAAACGGGCAAGGCTCATGTGGCTCAACTATCCCAACAATCCTACAGCCGCAATTGCCCCAGACTGGTTCTTCCCAAAGGTAGTGGAATTTGCCAGGGAGCATGACATAATTATCTGCCATGATGCCGCCTATTCGGAAATGACCTACGATGGCTATAAGGCTCCCAGCTTCCTCGAGACCCCCGGCGCAATGGATGTTGGCATAGAATTTCACTCTCTCTCAAAGACATATAACATGACTGGCTGGCGCATAGGCTTTACGGTAGGAAACCGCGAGGTTATTGCAGCCTTGAAGCAGGCCAAGTCAAATGTTGATTCAGGGCAGTTTGAGGCGGTTCAGGAGGCTGCCATGGCTGCTCTTTCAAGCGATCAGTCATGCATTGCCGAGATGCAGCATATTTATACTGAACGCCGGGATACCCTGGTGAAAGGTCTCAGGGAGATAGGGCTTGATGCCCCCAGCCCGAGCGCCACATTTTATGTTTGGTGCCCTGTGCCTTCAGGCTACACATCGGCTGACTTCTGTTCCAGGGTGCTGGAAGAGGCAGGCATTGTCACAACGCCGGGAAACGGCTTCGGGGACCCGGGCGAGGGGTATTTCAGAATGGCCCTTACTGTGCCTGTTGAGCGCATGCAGGAGGTTGTGGAGCGGATGAGAAAGATACTGTGATCGTGGCGCTGTGCAGGCACGTGAAATACTCAGGTGCGTCTGCGTGCCTTCCGCCTTGCATCTTCTGCGAATCTGACAATTGCAGGACATGGAATGCAGGAGAATTTGCATGGACTTATTGATAAATTACGATTTTATGCCTTGAAATTTGAGCGTCAGACCTTTATCGGCATTGGTGCCAAC
>WFRQ01000070.1 GCA_015486425.1 Deltaproteobacteria bacterium
AAGAACACGCTGAAACGTGCCATTGTAGATGGCACAGCGTATTCGGAGCATGGCATTACAGTTTTCCTTGAGCCACCAGGCACCAGACCTTTTGATACGAGTATGGCAGATGAACTTGTTGGACGATTCTATGCCACCACTGCCTATGGCATAGCCTTTTCCTTTGTGAAGACGGTATCCAAATCTGTTCTTGTTGTTGGTCAGGTACGTTATGAGAGATGAAATAGCTTTTTCTGCTTCTTTATCAGCAGGTTTCATGCGCTTCAGCCCGGCTATGACTGAAGTGGCCATATCCAAACCCAGACGTGCCAGCACAGATTCTGCCCACTCAGCTCCCTGAAGTGTCGCGCCATATTGGCATAATGCCGTTTCGTGAACATGCTCCGAGCAATGAAAATAATCCAGGATCTGTGTTCCCTCGGGAAAATGCTTGGAAAAAAGATTCCATATCCAGGATGCCCCATCAGCAAGCAGGCACATTTTTACTTTGTTATGAGGTATCCTTGAGGCTATCATCGCAAGATCACTTTCAAATTCCAATGCGTCCTTTATCTGGTGCCAGCTCGCTACGTGGACTATACGATCATCAGGACCGAGAAGATACAGCCGAAAGCCTTTGGCCTCCTTATATTGACCCCGGCCTCGCTTCTCTTTTCTCTTTCCTGCAGGACGTGTGGGCATATGGGCCCCGTCAACGGCCACGACCATTACAGGCGGTTTACCGTCAATGGATGACTCGTTGATTCTTTTTTCTATTTCAGCTCTGTCTGGAATGACTGTTTTTATCTTTGCCTTTTCACCTATTGCATTCAATGTCTCATGACTGAAGTGACTGGAAACATCTATACCCGTGAGACTGGAAAAATGCCTGGCAGCCGTCTCATATGGCAAATCAGCAGCAAGTGGTGATATGGCAGACTGGACGTCAAGCTGATGAGCCTCCCTGACCAGTTCCAGGATTTCATCCATGGGATGGAACCCGTGTTTGCAATCAGTACAGTAAAAATATGGCCGTTCTATGGTAAAACTTCCATGAAGAGTGGATATCTCTTTTTTGTCCACCCTCTTGCGAGGCAGCGGCCTTTGACACTTCGGACATTTTGCATGCCTCTGCTTTAATGATTCTTCAGCAAGCCGTGTTACCAGCCCCTCAAAACATGCCTCAAGGAATAAATGGCGGGTCTGCGTAAAACGGTCACTGATTTCAGAAATCGTTGGGGGCTTGTCCCTTTCAAAAAAATCCCTGAATTTTTCTGTCCATTCATCAATTGCCTTGTAAGCCACTTTCCTGAATTCCTCCAACGGATCAAAGATAGGAATAGATAGAGCCAATGCTGCACCCATGATCATACCCCCTGCAACTGCATTTGGAAATCACGGGACAGCGGATATGCATAAACCTCTTTGGGACTCAGGCCGTGCCGCTCATTTCTCAGATCCATGCGCCCCCGCCCAGAGGTTATGCCAAGCTTTATCCAGTTGGATGCAACATAGCAGGTACCACGATATCTCGATGGGTCCACCATGGTCTCGGCCAGGACCGGGGATATACCGTATCGCTCTTTCCAGTCCACTGCAACACGCTTCAGGGAAAGACTTAGGACGTGACTGGCCAGATTCTTGATCTGTATCCAGGGTAAAACCAGGAAACGGCTGTTATTGACGATATACTGAAGCCTTACAGCCCGAACCGAATCATTCCAGCCTATCCATTTATCGCGACAGGCTATCCGCCACGCAGGGCTGGAAAACTGCAAACACCCGGCGGGCAACTGGCTGCCATCCAGGGTTATGTGGAAGAAATATCGCAAATGAGCCCCGAACGGCACCTTAAAACCAAGATAATGGTACCTGTCCACAAGCTCGCGCCAGATCTCCTGATCCTTTATGTCTTTGACAGGAGTCAACCTGACAGGCAGAAACTCCCCCAATAATCCACATACGGGATGTCCAGGCTCTCCTGCCTTGCTTTTGTTGATATGGGTTTTGGAGCCGCAAGGCTTGGTCCTCCTAACAGGTGGAAGCTTGATCAACCTCTCATGTTCAAGCAATCCCAGAAACTCGTAGCATTCACGCTGCTTGTAAGTCCCGTTTGGTCTATACCATGACAGACACTCACAAACAGTGCCCGCAATTTCAGTTCGGCTTAATGCTGAAAACGTATCGGCAATATCCTTGATCTCTGCCAGATCCGCTACGGAAAATACACGTCCATTGAATACAATTGAACCATCATTACAAGTTTTCATAATTACCTCCCGCCACTGTATCTAAACCATGTAGCGGGAATTGTCCAGGAAAAA
>WFRQ01000071.1 GCA_015486425.1 Deltaproteobacteria bacterium
ACGAGGCCTATGAATCAGTTGACTGGATGACTGTTTTCCTGCTTGGAGGTCTTATTCCGCTGGGCCTTGCATTCCAGAAAACCGGTGCTGCCGAGTGGATTGCAACTACCATAATGAATGCCATAGGATCAGTCCCGAATATTATGTTCCTTCTTGTTGTAGGGCTCCTGACCTCATTTTTCACCCTCGTTGTTTCAAATGTGGGAGCAACCGTTCTTCTTGTGCCGCTCTGTATGTCAATGGCGGTGCAGGCAGGCTCTGATCCGCGAATCACTGCAATGGTTGTGGCGCTTGCCGCTTCAAATACCTTTGTGTTGCCTACTCACCAGGTCAATGCCCTGATCATGAGACCAGGTGGATACAAGACGGTTGACTATGCAAAGGCAGGTGCAGGCATGACCATCCTGTTCCTTGTGGTTCTGATTGGAATGCTTTACCTGTTCTATTAGATGATGAAAAGACTGGTTGCCATGTAAAAGCAGCCGGATAATTTTCAAAGGAGCAGGGCAGCCTTACTAACTGTCCTGCTCTTTTTATTTGCCCTGCGGCACACAATCCATATTATTCTGAGCAGATATTAAGAAAGTGTATAGTGGTTGTGGTGATAATCTTGTAACGTTCTGGCTTGGTAGTGTATGAGACAGTAAGTTTTCCTGATAGAAATTCGTCTGTGGGATTTACATCTACCCTTACCTGTCCTCCTGCCGGAATGGTAATACTTGGTGCGGAAAGCATATCCGGGGGATCAAAATTTACTGTGCATGGATTGTTACTTTTGTTCTTGAATATTATGAGTGCGGCTGGCTTTGGCTTTAAATAATCTACTCCTGGCTCTATCCCCTGGTCTGTAATTACAAGTTCAAGATAAGTGCCGACCAGTTTGCATACATCTCCCGGTGTAATATCATAATCTTCATCATCATTATCCGTCTCAGGCGATGTGAAATTATCGTCTTCTTTTGCATCTTCATCGGTTATTTGGTCTTCATCAAAGAGTATTTCGTCATCTTCATCATAATTTTCATCAATGTCCAGGGTGTCGGTATTATGGTCAGACTGCGCCAATAATATGTGAGGGGTAGATGCGCAATGTGGTTTTTCCAAACCGTTGGTGATGTTTTCAGAAAACAGAAAAAGGATCAGAACTGTGCAGAGAGCGAAAAAATACTGGAAATTTTTCATGATGGCCTCTTTCTATCAGGCATACCTGCCGCGCCCCGCAGGTCGTTGGGCGGACCGCTATTTCCCGTGAAGCTGGGGCTTCCACCCAGACCGTTCCCAAACTGGAGTTTGGGAACGAGTTGAGCTGCCCCAGCTTACCGTTGCATTTAGATATCAGTCAGAACTGATGGGTATCGAACGGGGACCTGATGTATCTTTTGCAGGTTTGGGCAGTTCTATAGTCAAGACTCCCCTGCTGTATGTCGCAGCAGCCCTGTCTTGATCCACATCGCATGGCAGGGGTATGGCACGCTCGAAATTTCCATAAGCACACTCCACGATGTGATAATGTCCTTCATTGGTCTCACGTTCCAGCTTTTTCTGACCCCTGACAACCAGGAAATCATCAATTACCCTGATATCAAAGTCATCTTTCTGCATCCCAGGGGCTTCAAGCCTTACCAATACACGCCGATCATCATCCAATACTTCAGCGGCAAGAAGTCCCCACCCTAAATTTCTCCTTTGCGCTGCCAGCTCGACCTGATTTTCTTCCCCGCCCCTTTGGCCGGGAAGATTAAATCTGGTCAGTGCGCTTGATGCACGTTCTGTAAGTCTGCGCCAGCCCTCAACCACATTGCTCCAGGCACTTTCCAATCCCTGTCTGAACTGTTGTAATGTTGCCATTGCTATACCTCCTGTAAAAAAATAACCCTGTGCAGTAAATCCGACAATCGCTCAATCCAATTCATGTTATGAAAATAATCATTCAACAGCATCAGACAAGTGGTGGATAAAAGGAACAAAGTGCCCTGACAATGCCAAATGTTTTCCCATGATGGTGTGGAAAAAGAATTTTTTTACCATGCAATATTTTTCCATTTTTTTGAAAAAATGTAAAAATTATTATAAAAACACCGAGAAGATGGAGTTTTGTTAATTTAAAAAAAGGCATGCTTGTTGCTATATTATAGGGGAGAATATTCCTACTGTCCGTTGTTCCTTTCATTGCTGGGGGTGTTGCTCGCGTGGGCGATGCAACATGGAAGTTTTGGGGCAGGCAGGTTCAAGTACGTTTTAACATCCTCAGGTCAGCAACATGATAGCTGTAAGGTATGTTCATTAGATAAAACCTGGATTCAGGTAAAACCTAAGGGGTTGTCCAAAAATAAGTTGGATGATAGCGCGCTCAGATTTGGGTCAGGCTGAGTTGAACTGATTGAGCAAAACCGCAGGCGTAGCCGGGCTACGTTGAGGATTTTGTGATTGAAGTTCGGCTCAGGATGGCCTGAAGATGAGATGCGAAATCGGTAAGTTATTTTTGGACAGCCCCTAAG
>WFRQ01000072.1 GCA_015486425.1 Deltaproteobacteria bacterium
GCCGCAAGCAGCGGGGTATTAGACCCTATGCTTTGCAATAAAATTAAAAGGAGTTACATCGATTATAGCTTTCCAATTTTGAAACCCTTCGGGATTGCCGTCTTCACTGCATCTCCTTTGTCATCGGAACCCCCATATAGCCGACTATAATGGGAATTCCTCTTTCGCGGATATGCAGCAAATCCGAACAATCGCTCAAATTAGGTAAGAAAAACAATTACCTCAATTCAGGAATCAATGTACAAAATTGGCCCATGGATGGTTGGCATTGCTGACAGCAGAAATATCACCTGTGCCGGTTACATCGACTATGGGACCATAGGTTGCGCCGGAACCGGGAGGGATATCATAGGCAACAGCAGAACCGTCAAGCACCACGGTATTGCGTAAAAGTATATTGCTTCCACTGCTCTCTTCCACCTTTATACCGGTGCCGGAAGAACGAGTTGCAACCATGTTGGAATCGACACGGTTTCTTTTGTCTTTAAGCAGAATGCCATTGGTGTAATTACTGATACAACTATTATTCCTGACATCATTACCACTTTTTTCAAGAATGATTCCTGTGCCGTTAAAAGAAACCAGGCAATTTTTAACACTTCCCTCATAATGCATGCTGATACCCACTGAGGTATTAGCCTCGGCCACGCAGTCCTTGATAATGCCTCCTGAAAACAGTCTGAAGCCACCAAAACCATTGTCACGAGCCACGCAATCAAGGATAAGACAATTATTCTGACCGGCGATACCCCATTCACTGTTTTCCCGGACAAGGCATTTGCTTGCAAGGCCGTCACTTCCAAGTTTTATCCCATACGCGCCATTGCCATCACTGATTATATCCGTCACCCGTACAGCAGTTAAATTGGACGCATCAATACCATTCTGCCCCCAGTTGCGAACCATTCCGTTGTTTACTGATCCATCCCTGGTATCTTCCTCAAAGTAAATGCCTGTCAGGCTGCCAGAGACCCCTATGAGGCTGAAGCCGTTCAAATTAATACTGACACCGCTGGCCATGACATTAATTCCATTTTTGCCGTTCTCACCAACGATGTTGCTGGTCAGATAATATGCCCCTGATTTATTGATAATGTATGTAGCGTTGGCGTCTCCGGCCAGAGTCTGGATATCAGTCCACGGCTGTACCTGATCAAGGGTCTTCATGGTACTGCCCGGTGGATTCAGGGGCTCCAGGCTGCCTGCGAATCCGCTTGCCCAACATAACGTTATCAGTGCTATGATCATAAACAGAGTAATGGTAGTTTGGCGTAACATGTTTCCTCCTTTCAGGTAATGCCATAGATGGATAGTGCGAAATGATAGCCTTAAGACTCGATACCACCTAAACTTTCATGACATGGAGTTTGTCACCCCCTGACATGAAAGTTAGCTCAAAGCTCAAAGTCGGAAGCTGAAAGCAAATAGTCATTTTTTTACTTTGAGCCTTGAGCTTTCAGCTTTGAGCTATTTTCACAGTAAATTGAGCGTTTCAAAATAGAGAAAGTCCGCCCTGCCTGCATGATAATAAAGCCACTATCACGGACACCCGACAGTTCCGAATCTGGCGGCAAAGTCTTCAACATCCTTAAGGTTCACCTCATCGTCTTCGTTAATATCGGCTGGACACGGAGGAGTACAGCTCTCCCTGGCATATTCTGCGGCAAACACACTGAGATCATAGCCGTCCATGTCCTGGTCTCCGTCGAGGTTGCCCATACACACGCCACCGGAAACCATGAAGGACTGAGATGCAGGGCCGTATTCGTTTTCATACAGCCTTACTGTAGCCACCGCAGTATGCGGGCCTGAAGCCAGTGCGCCGGGCATCCATTGGAACATGGCCTCTTCGTCACTGAATGGTGCAACCGTGATATCAACGGGTGGCAGCTCCGCCTTCACCATGCCTGAACCGTTCTGGATAGTCATGAACACCTGGCCTCTGACCGTTTCCGGACTGTGGGAGGCGAATGTTACCCTGAATGTCCCTGTCTCTCCGCCTGCAAGAGTTTCCGGAACACTCACCTCGGTAATCTCTCCGGTTACCACGGAGAAATCTGCTGCATCAGCGGCCACTGTGGTTTCCTCATCTGTTTTAATATTTATGCA
>WFRQ01000073.1 GCA_015486425.1 Deltaproteobacteria bacterium
AGGGCTCCTCTGTAGAAATCAGCAAGCACATCCTGGTCCACAAGCACACCATGCTGTCTGGTACGGGCCTCCATTTCAAGATATTTTCTGAGGCGTGCCACATTATATTGAAGAAAGTCATATCTTTTTTTCAGGTTTCCTTCTGAAAGCCCCTGGGTGATGAAAACCTCCCTGGCCCTGTCCCTGTCAATATGCCTGTAGTTTATGCTCCTTGCCTCTACCAGTGTCAGCCCCCACAGGGTGACGCGTTCATTTGCAGTTACTTCGCCGCGCTGCCTGGACCAGGTGGGTTCCCCCACATGCCTCCTGCAGAATCCTGCGCCAATCTCTTCAAGCCATTCCGGTTTGATTACAGCAGCCTGCCTGGCAAACAGCCGGGATGTGCGGACAAATTCTACTGCAACCATCCACTGAGGGCGCAGCCTGAACAGTGATGAGCCTGGGAAAATATGTACTTCCCGTCCCCGCGCAGCCATGTATTCTCCTGATTCGCCCCGTACAGCAGCATGACTCAAAAAACCGGCAAGCACCGAGCGGTGAAGCCTGTCCCTTGTCTTCCTGTCAATATGGCGCGGTGTAAGGAGAAGTTTCTCAAGTCCTCGCTGCTGCTTTTCTGTGATCAGCCGCGCCTCTTTAAGGATTATGGTGAACTGCCTGAAGATATCCGTCCACTCCTGCATCCTGTTCCATGAAAGAAAGCGCGCGCGGCAGAAGCGCCTCATGCTGTTTCTGCTTTTGCCATCAGCGGCAATGCCGTGAAATTCCTGCCAGATATTGATAAGTGTGCAGAAGTCTGACTCTGCATCAGCAAAGCCCGCGTGTGCTTTGTCTGCCTCGTCTGCCTTTTCTGACGGGCGCTCCCGCGGATCCTGTATTGACAGTGCCGAGGCCACTATCAGGGCGGCGTGAAGGCATTTTTCATCTGCGGCCTGGAGTATTACCCTGGCAATCCTTGGGTCAATGGGCATTCTGGCCATGATCTTGCCGGTTCTGGTGATGCGTCCACCAAGATCAATGGCCCCTATTTCCCTGAGCGTGGTAAGCCCCTCTCTTATGGCCTGTGGAGATGGCGGATCAACAAACGGGAACTTTTCAGCGCTGCCAAGCCCCATTGCGGCAAGCCTCAATATGACCTCAGCAAGATTTGAGCGCAGTATCTCAGGAGGGGTGTAGTCCCTGCGCAGGTTAAAATCTTCCTCGCTGTAGAGCCTTATGCACACACCGGGTTTTACCCTGCCTGCCCTGCCTGCCCGCTGCATGGCGCTTGCCTTTGAAATGGGAAGCACTGGTAGGGCCCTTGTCCGTGAACTGATGCTGTAACGGGATATCCTGGCAAGGCCGGAGTCAACCACATAGGTTATTCCAGGAACTGTGATGGAGGTCTCGGCTATATTTGTGGCAACAACTATCTTTCGCCTGCCTGTGCGTTGAAAGATACGCCGCTGCTCAGATGCCGAAAGCCTTCCGTAAACAGGCAGAACGTCCACCTTTGCGCCGCGTTCAGAATCAGAGGCGCTGGATTTCAGCACTCTGACAGTCTCTAATATGTCACTCTCAGTGGGGAGAAAGACCAGTATGTCTCCGTCATTGTCAGCTCGCATGATATCCCTTACCGCGTCAACAGTGGTATCCACCATGCAGGGTTCCCTGCCCTTATCATCCTTTTCAGGCTCTCTGTAGATGATATCCACAGGGTAGCCGCGTCCGCCAATGTGATAGGAGATGGCGCCAGGAAAGGCATCCATGAATTTTTCAGTATCCATGGTGGCAGAGGTGATAATGACTTTCAGGTCCTGGCGTTTGTCAACAAGGCCGCGCAGCGCGCCCAGTATGAAGTCAATATTAAGGGAGCGCTCATGGGCCTCATCAACGATGATTGTGTCATAGGCCTTGAGGAACCTGTCCCGCTGCATCTCGGCAAGCAGCATTCCGTCAGTTATGAATTTTATCCTGGTCTGTCTGCCTGCTGATTTGCTGAAGCGTATCTTGTAGCCCACGTGGCGCCTGCCCCATGTTCCAAGTTCCGAGGCAACTCTCTCAGCAACCGATATAGCCGCGATGCGGCGAGGCTGGGTGCAGGCAATCTGTTTTTTTCTGCCGCGTCCTGCAGCAAGGCATATCTTTGGAAGCTGTGTGGTTTTGCCTGAGCCGGTTTCACCTGTCACAACAATGACCTGGTTCTCCTGCACAGCTCTTTTAAGCTCATCCCATGCGTCACATATGGGAAGGCCCTTGAAGCAGGTTGGGATAATGGGAGGCGGGGTGTGAGGCATCAGCAGGGAGTGTGAATCAGCGGGTGCGGTTCAGGGGCAATCTGAGGGTATGGGGTATGAGTGTAAGGTGTGGGGCGCAAGGTATGAGGTCAGAAGGCCTGTTGCTGTATAGCTCAATGCTGAAAGCCATCCAACAAAACGTTGAATAGTTACAAAAGAGTTACATCTCCGCCCTGAGCTTCCGGCTCTGAGCCGGCTTTCATGCTCAGAGGTGGCAGGCCCTCTTGTCATGATGGTCTATGGATTACAAATTTTTCAGGTACGGATTGGTTCTTTTCTGGTTTCCAAGCGTATCTGTTGGCCTGGGGCCAT
>WFRQ01000074.1 GCA_015486425.1 Deltaproteobacteria bacterium
ATTAGGGCCTGTGCCGGCAAATATGGGGCATCTTTGGGCGAGAGTGGAAAAAGAAAAGAATTACTCACGAATTTTTTACATAAGCAGGCCATTCTTTGCAAAAACAGCCCCTTTTCTTGAGTTTTGGATGCGAAATAAAGGCTTATAATGATGGCACTGTTTTTGCTTTAATATAACGTGGTAATCAATTTGATGAATCTGTTGGATGCCAATCGGTAGAATAGCACGTAGATTATTAATCATCAAAATTTAAGGAGAGAGTACTATGAACTTGAAAAAACTGTTTGCAGCAGTGATTGCATTGGCACTTGTCCTGTCTGTTCAGGCAGCCTTTGCATGTGTGGACCCTGGGCCCATTGAACCAATTGACCCCTATGATGGTGTCTGGCAGCTTCGCTGCGATGACTGTCAGTTCAGTTACAGTATTTATGAGCCGGTAGCGGGTGGAATGATGAACATTACCCCTCTTGCAGGTGGAACTACTAATTTTTCAATACCCATTGATCAAAAGACATATCCTGATTTTACTGCCATTGATCCAGGTCAGAAATTTGATATCTCTTTCACTGTCAACGGTGAGGATGTAGACTACACCTATTATGATGGTGGCTGGTATACAGGATTGCAGTTACTAAACGATGATCGCACGAAAAAATTTGGTCTGGTAAAAATCAAGTGTGCTGATCCGGCTCCGGTTCCCATTCCAGGCGCAGTATGGCTGCTTGGTGCAGGTCTTATAGGGTTGGCTGGTTTCAGGAAAAAATAGTCACAAAAACTGTTTTTTCATACCTGACGCACGTAAGGGGGCTGATTTCATGCCCCCTTTCCTTTTGGTTTCCGTCCTGCTTCTTCCCTGTCCCGGGGATACACTTCAAATCGTTCGCTTCCTAACAGTTGACTGATCACTCCTCCCTTGCCCTTCTTTCAGATAAGCTATAATATGAATTTTCAAGTTTAATTATGCTGGAATCTCAGCGATTGTAGGATTTACCACGTTGATAAACGCTCGGTTCAGGCTGCTGCATGTCCTTAACGCAGACCGGGTTTCTTCAAGGAAACAGATATGGCCAATACAGCTCCATCAATATGGACAATGCTTTTTCATGCAGGTCCTGTGGTACAGTTCGTACTCATAACCCTGCTGATATTTTCAGTAATATGCTGGACCATTATTGCTGTGAAATTACGAAGGTTCAGACAGGCATCCTCTGCAAATATTGAATTTGAAGAGCGCTTCTGGGACGGGGGCAGTCTGCAGCGGGTGTACAGGGTTGCGCTGCGGATGCCTGAGGCCCCCATGTCAGGTGTTTTCATGCAGGGTTACCAGGAACTGAGGCAGTTGATGGAAGAGTGCGGGCCTGCTGTTACACCGCGCACGGTGAATTCGTGGCTTCAGGTCATTGACAGGGGTCTTGCCAAGGGCATACAGGAGGAGCTTGCCATGCTGGAGCGCACGGTTCCTCTGCTTGCAACCATTGGAAACGCAGCCCCGTTTATCGGGCTTTTTGGAACTGTATGGGGCATAATGGGAAGCTTTCACAATATAGGCCTGAAGGGTTCAGCAAGCCTGGCCACTGTGGCCCCTGGTATTTCAGAGGCATTAATTGCAACTGCCGCAGGTCTTGCGGCAGCCATTCCGGCAGTCATGGCATTTAACTCGTTTATGAGCTCACTTGGGAATATGGAGGGGATACTCAAGGGATTTGCTGCTGATTTTCTAAATACCGTCGAAAGGCAGTTAATCCGCTCAGTGGAAACCCCTGCTGAAAGGGCCGGGGGACAGGACATGGAGTTTGAGATACGGAGTGACATGCCTGATGATGAAGTTGAAACCGTTACAGCTCCGGAGGTGTTCTGATGGGCATGAGCGCTGGATCAGGAGGCGGCAGGCGGGGCTACCTGTCAGAGATAAATGTTACACCGCTTGTGGATGTTATGCTGGTGCTGCTTATCATCTTTATGGTGACTGCCCCCATGATGACCCGCGGCCTGGATGTCAAGCTGCCTGAAACCACTGCAAAGGCCCTGCCCCAGAAAAAGAAAAATGTCGTTATCACCATCAATGCAGGTTCCAGGGTGTTTATTGACAAAACTGAGGTTTCTCCCGGCCTTCTCAAGCAGAAACTCGCCACGTTGGTTAGCGAGGGCAGGGCAGGGCAGGTGCTGCTAAGGGCTGATGAATCGGTCAAATACGGTGACGTGGCCCTGGTGATGACAGCTATACGGGAGGCTGGTGTAAAAGACCTTGGCCTGGTTACCGCACCTGCGCAGTCTGGTTCAAATGATACCGCAGGGCAAAAGCCAAACAGGCATGGCAAGTAGTCCGGCATCCCTCTGTATTTTAATTTTCAGTTCATGCCAGTTTTGCATCATACGGTTTTATGATTTTATCGTCCCTGTCAGGCAGTAACATGGAGCATTGGCGCACAGGCATTATCATTGCTCTATGTCTGCATCTTGCCGTGCTCATTATGGCAATAGTCGGGCCTGACCTTATAAAGTCTCACAGGAAAAAGGAAGAGATATACACTGTCAAACTTTTTGAGCCGGTGAAACAGCCGGTGAAAAAATTTGAATCACCTGCCCCGAAACCAGCGCCTGCGCCCTCTCCCCCTCCTGTTCCCAAATCCCGTCCCATCAAGCCCCCTGCCGTGACCAAACCTGTTCAGCCATCGCCCATTAAAAAAGTGCGTAAGGCAGTGGAGAAAAAGCCTCAGTCCAAACCAAAACCTCTTAAAAAGGCCAGGCCTGCCCCTGAAGCAAAGGCTGCGAAAAAGGCTGTTTCCCTGAAGCCTGAAAAGAAAAAGCAGGTTTCAAAGCCCGCTCAAAAACCAAAGGAAAAACCGCAGCCCCCGTCCAGGGAAGAGCTGCTCAAGAAGAGAATTGCGGCAATAAAGCAGCAGGTGAAGGAGAAAGAGGAGGAGAAAAAGCTACAGGAACGCCTGAACGCTCTGAGCAGAAAGCTCAAGGAAAGAAAAAAAATTGCTGAAAGGCCTGGAGTCAGCCCAGGTGACGCTGCGGTTTCAGGCACAGGCAAGGCGGAATCCATCAATGAAATCATTGTAAGGTACGGTATGGAGGTGTCCCAGCGGGTCTGGAGACGATGGAATCTGCCCACCCAGTTGATTGACCAGAAAGGGCTTGAAGCCATTATTGAGATACGCATAGCGGATGACGGCAGGATTATTGCGCGTGAGTTCGAAAGGGCATCAGGTAATATGCTCTTTGACCAGTCGGCCATGAGGGCCGTAAAGGATGCCTCTCCTGTCCCGCCGCTTCCGCCCCAGCTCAGGCCTGGCCCGCTGGTCATGGGTATAAGGTTCAGACCAGAGGGAATGTAGCCTACTGCTGTTTTTACGTGCAAAGAGATAAACCCATACGCATACGCGGCCTTTCACTGCACAACCTCAGGGATATTGACCTTGATATACCGTGGGGCAGGCTGGTGGTGGTGACCGGGCCATCAGGAGCAGGGAAATCCTCCCTTGTCTTTGACTCGATTTATGCTGAATCCCAGCGCCGTTTCATTGAGACTTTCTCTCCTTATGCCAGGCAGTTTCTTGAGCGCCTTCCGCGGCCTGCTGCACGCTCAATTGATAATCTGCCTGCTGCAGTTGCCATTGAGCAGAAAAATCCCGTTCGCAATGCCCGCTCCACAGTGGCCACACTTTCCGAGCTTACATGGCCTGCACGTCTTCTCTTCTTCAGGCTTTCTTCCCTGGTCTGCCCGCAGTGCGGAGATATTGTGGAGGAGCAGGGTCCTTCCCATGTTGCAGGTTACATAGACGAACTTTCCGCTGATACCCGTAAAGGCGCATCTGCCATGCTCACAGTTACAGTTCCAGGGGACAGGGCAGCGCAAATGGTTCAGCAGGGCTGGTTTCGTTTCCTTGAAGAGGGCCAGGTCCGAAGACTGGAGCCTGTTGACGCCGAGCGCATGGAAGCCCGAACCGTGGAGTTTATCATTGACCGCTTCCGTCTTGAAAAAGTACGGACGCAGAGGGTTAAGGAGTCTGCGGAGCAGGCCTTTTTACTGAGTGATGGAGCGGTTTATGTGGTGACAGACCAGGGGAAACGGGCAGCTTTCAGCAGAGGCAGGCACTGTGCCGCATGTAATCTGCATTTCAGCCCGCCGTCACCTGGGTTGTTTTCGTTTAATTCAGGTGCCGGGGCCTGTCCTCACTGCATGGGATATGGCAGGGTGCAGGCAGTTGATCCTGATCTCGTGGTTCCTGACAGGC
>WFRQ01000075.1 GCA_015486425.1 Deltaproteobacteria bacterium
GTCGAAAAGGAACTCATACGCCAGGCCCTTAAACGTTATCAGGGAAATCAGACCAGGGCTGCGAGATGTCTTGGCATGAGCCGGGATACCCTGCGCTACCGCATAAAAAAGTACGGCATCAAGATTTGATCAGACCCTGATGTGATCAATTGAGGGATTTGCCGCATATCCGGGAAACTGGAATTTTCACCTCTATTTTTTACGTCAAATAACCCATTTTTGGGGTCAAATGCCTCTTGTCTTCCCTTTAATCCATAAAAGCATACGGACTGATCTCAAGACCACTGTCTGCAAAGGCTGGTTTACATATTGCTTGTAGGGCTTTGCCGACATGAAGGTATATCAGCAGGTAGAGACGCCATGTGATTTACATGTCACAGGTTGTGATCCGCAGTAATTTTTTAAAAAAAGCTAAAATTCTGCACGTGACGCTCCATGGAATATATCTTGCAGGTTCCTTTGTGAAATGAATCTAAATTCACGCATTTTCTGATGAATGCATGAAAAACTAAAGGAGAGAGAAGATGAAAAAGTTATTATCAACCCTGGCAATGGCATGTCTGTTGTGTGCCGCTCATGCGTCAATAGCAGCCCCCATAGGAGGCGATGGTACTGTTGGAGATTTCTATGGGGATTTTTCCTATATTGTCAGTAATGACAGCCCGGACAAGGCACAGGTAGTCATGAAATTAACCAATACCTCTGATCCATCAAATGGGGGATATCTAACAGCGTTTGCCTTTAATCTGCCTAGTGTGGAGGGCGTTTCTGTTAGCAATATTTCCCTTATTACAGACGATGGCAGCGCATTCAGCCTGATAGGAGAGGCTTCAGGCAAGAAACATGGTAAACATAATCAGAGCACTGATTTTGATAACACTATAATGGCCGCTCCGTTCGGGTTCTACGATGTGGGAGCCAGTATCGCCAGGGCCAAGCATCCACAGCCCCTCCTTGGCGGCGGAAGTCCCACCAGTGGCATTCAGCCTGGTGACACAGAACATTTTATCTTTTTACTTTACGGGGAAAACCTTGATCTTCTTACACTCGATGATTTCTTTAATGAAATGCCAGGCTGCAAACACACATGCCCTAAGGCTACGCCCTTTTTAATCACCCGTTTCAAGGGGTTTGATAATGGATGCAGTGACAAATTACCCGGAAGCCCTGTACCTGTTCCGGCATCAGTATGGCTCCTTGGCGCGGGACTCATAGGTCTGTTCAGCATGAAGAAGAAAGGCTGATTTTTTTGTATCTGCTCAGGGAGTACCGCATCTGCTGGGTTGTCATGGGCTCGAAGTACGGGCAGTACGCCTTCGCCCCCTCCGCCTTGTATTTGCAGCACCCCCTGAGCAGATAAATGTTATAGCACAGCAATTTTTCTGGGGCAGACCTGCGGGTCTGCCTTTTTTATTTGCCTCGTATGACTGGCTGGAAGCATTATGAAAGAGCACGTAAACCGATCCAGTGTTTAACAAGATGGCTGCTGTGCAATAACTCCTGGAGGTTCACATCTCTTGATGTTGTAGGGTGGTTCCTGGCGCAACGCACTCCTCATACTTGTGTATTGATTCCATTTTCAATATATTCAAGGAAAGCAGTCTTCATGTATCACCATGCCCGCCTGCTCCCGTCCGGGATTTTCCCTGTCTTGCTGCCGGAGGTAAAAGTATAATGCTTTCAGAGGAAGAAAAAGACCGAATTGTTGAAAAAGTAAAATTTGAAGATGAAATCAGAAAAAAACTCATAAGAGTTGAAGGCCATAAAAATACCTCGTGGTTAAACAGCAAAATAGGCCTGCTGCTGGTTGGCTCCCTTATCACCGGTCTTCTGGTACCCCTGTTCCAGTTTACGCAGAAAACATTTGAATGGAAAAGACAGAATCAGTTTGACCGGGTGAATTACAAGTTGAATATGATGAGGGACTGTCTGCAGAATTTTATATTGCTTCAGGCATACAGGGCTGAGGCATATGAAAGAGTGCAGCCGTTTCTGTTAAAGACTGCCCTGACCCATGGAGATTATGCTGATTTTAAAAAGCAGTTTATTGAGCTCCAGAATAAATATTTCAGCCAGAATGCCAGGGTAACATCACAGATTATTTCCTTTACTGCCATGGACACTGAAAAAGAAAATTCCGCCCGTCTGAAACAGTTATTCCAGGACTACATACGGGATTCCACACTGTACATGAGGCATATTGATAATCTTGTTAAGCATAAATACTGCAACTCAAATCCGGATATGTGTTCAGGTGAGCAAATTGATATGGCTGCCATGAAACGTATGGAAAATGAACTGAATCAATACATGGCAACGCTGAACAGGAACCATTCCAGCATAGTCTATATGATGACACGCAATATCAGGGAGGAGGA
>WFRQ01000076.1 GCA_015486425.1 Deltaproteobacteria bacterium
TGCCTTTTTCCGGCACTTACTCACAAGGCGGCCTACGGCGACAGGATTAAACAGGCGTGTGCTCTTTATCTTTTCTTCAGAAAGGTAATATTCAAGGTAATCAGGCTCGGCCTCACCAAAAAAACTCAGGATATCCGGCGCCATGTAGGGCTGCTTCTTACGCTCAACTATTGATTCAGGCAGCAGATCCTTCATTGCAAGCTTTAGCAGATACTTTTCCGTAAGGCCCTTCATACGCATACTCACCGGTATGCGGCCAGCAAACTCCACAACCCTGTGATCAAGAAACGGGAATCTGCCCTCAACTGAATGAGCCATTGCCATCCTGTCGCCCTGGGAGCAGAGTAGATAATTTGCAAGCAGCAGCCTGGCTTCAAGATACTGGGCCCTTGAAAAATAATCATATTCTCTGTCTGAAAGCAACGGGCGGAAAATCCCCTCAAGTTTTTCCAGCGGATCAGGCATGTCACCCCTGATATCCCTGCTGACAAACTGCATAATATAAGACGTGGTCTTCCAACGCGGCCTGTGGGCAAAGAAGATATCGTCGTCAGGAGAAGAACCTGATTCAAAAAACTGTTTTGCCATGCCGGCAGCCCTGACAGGCGATAAGGCAAGGTATGGATAGAGGCGTTTCAGCAGCAGGGGTCTGCAGGAAGATTTTGGCATTCGTGCAATAAACGCCCTTACCTTTGCCTCCTTGAAGATATCATAACCGCCAAGAATCTCGTCCGCGCCCTCCCCTGTCAGCACAACCTTGTAGTCATGCTGTCTCACAAGGCCAGAAAGCAGAAACAGCGGAGTAGGCGCGGTGCGCACAACTGGAGACTCTGTATGCCATATAACGTCAGGAAATGCCTCTGCAATATCCCTGTATCCACACCTTATTACGTTATGATCAGTTCCAAGCCACGAGGCCATCTCCTGCTGCTGACTGCTCTCATCATAAACACGGTCTGAAAATGCAACGGAAAAGGTCTTCAGCTCATTATCCGTATAATTCCTTATAAGGGCTGTAATGGCAGAGGAATCAATACCTCCGCTGAGGTAGGCACCAACCGGCACATCGCTTCTCAGACGAAGCCGTACCGAATCAACCATGAGTTCTCTAAACTCTTCGGCAAGGTCCTCAGAGGTTCGGGAAGATGTATCAGGCTCTGGCTCAAGGGAAAGTGTCCAGAACTCACCGCCCTCAGTGTGTCCATCATTGCTCACTGAAAGCCAGCCAGCAGGCGGAACCTGCCTTATATGCTTAAAAACCGTGTCAGTGCCAGCAGGCGTCCAGAATGTAAAAATCTCACCAAGCACATTGGGATTAAGCTCCCTTGCAACAGATACATCAAAAGCAAAAATAGATTTTATCTCAGATGCAAAAATCAGCCGGTTATCATAAAGCGTGTAAAAAAGTGGCCTTATGCCCATGCGGTCGCGTGCAAGAAACAGGCTGTTATTCCGCTGGTCATAGACAGCAATGGCAAACTGCCCATTCAGATCTTTTACGCACTCCCGGCCTTTTTCTTCATACAGATGAATAATTACCTCTGTGTCAGAGCTGGTATAAAATTTATGACCCCTCTCTTCCAGTCCTGCGCGCAGCTCAGGATAATTAAAAATCTCGCCGTTAAATATCACCCATAGAGATTTATCCTCATTATGAATTGGCTGCCATCCTCCCTCAAGATCAATTATACTGAGGCGTGCATGCGACAGCCCTGCCCTTTCGTCGCATAAAAAACCGTACCCGTCCGGCCCGCGATGGCGCACCTGCCAGATCATCTGCTCAAGACGGTGGATATCACATTTGCGCTTGCTGAAGTTAAAATATCCGGCTATTCCACACATTTATTGGAAAAGGTGTCAGGGATGGGGTGTAGGGTATAAGGTATAGAGTATGGGGTGTAGGGGACAGTCTGCGTTAAAGCCATGTACCTTGAACCTTTTCATGGTCTTTCCGCACGCTACCGCCATTGGGGTGATAGTAACTTACCCGGTTGATAAAAATTGCTACCCATGCCTGCTTAAATATCAACAGACATGATATGAACTGCTTCAGATAGTTTCAGACTCAGTTAAAGAAAGTCAGACCGCAGTCTATGCAAACCACGGTGCCTGCAAATCATCTAATGATCGCAGGAATCAGTCATCCTGCAGGGGTTCCTCCTGAACAGATGCAGGGCCGCTTACGTCTCTGACACTGTTATCGGTAGTTTCCTGCTCATGCTCAAAATCAAGATGAAATACCCCAAGAGGTCTTACAAAGGTAGCCCGTGCAGGGGCCTTCACCATCTGATCCCATGCCTCACCACTATTTCCTCCAGCGGCACTGAACGGGAGGGTAATCAGATAAAAGGTACCGCCCAGTATGGTTGCTACAAATGAAGCAGGCCGCACCAGCAACCCGTCTGCAACCATTACCGCAGGGTCAGGACTGCGGGCATCCCAGAACCTCTGAGGATGTCCACTACTGCTTTCCATGTCGTGATTTGCGCCTGCATAAACTGGTGGTATCATGAACACCATCACAGTGATCAAGGTAACAGAGGTAATAAATTTATGAGCCGCTTTAATACAAATCATGGTCACTCCTCCTATCCGTATCGGGAATATTAAATATAATCTTAACCAGATAATTGTCAAACGTTATAAAAAATATTTAATGCATAAAATCAGCATGATAACGTCAAAGAATAAACATTTTTTATACATTTTCACATAGTGACTGCGTATTTTTGCAAGTAATCGAACAGTAACTTCTCAATAAGTGGTGACAAGTTTCGTGCTGGTGCCCAAACTCCTGTTTGGGCACCCAATTGACAGAAGCTCCTGCTTCATTCCTTTTAATACCGGCTGTGCGGCATTACCTGCCCTTGTCTGGAAGCTGGAGCTTCCGGGTATGCGTTCCCAAACAGGAGTTTGGGAACGAGCAAAAAATTGTATCTGCTCAGGGGGTACCGCATCTGCTGCGTTGTCGGGGGCTCGAAGTACGGGAAGTACGCCTTCGCCCCCTCCGCCTTGCATCTGCAGCACCACTGAGCAGATACGTTGTGTGAAAACTATCTGGACTTTCCGTTAAAGTAATTCATCCTTGAGGGGAGGGCTGAGCAGTCACGGCAGGTTTTTAGTTTTTTATCTATGCTGATTGGAAGATGACCTTCCAATCAGCATAGATATTATGGCTTTCTATAAAAGGAAAAGACTATCCCTGTCCACATGCCTTTTCTGTCATTCGTTCCGCTGCGAAGATAAGAGACTCAATATCCAGAAATTCCAGCGCATTCCTGTCAAAAAGCAACTTTACGCTGGCAGGAAATCCGTCCTCTTCATCAGCATCCCAGAAGTGTACCTGCACAGGCACCTTTGGCAGAACAGGCACGGCAAGGCAGAAATCCGCATGGCATTCCGGCACATCAACAGCGTTCATTTCAAGGAGTTTTTCCTTGAGATATTCCCCCCTGCCTGCAAATTGGCTGGCAAGTTTATCCTCGGTGTACCGTTTCAGGGTTACCACCTTTGATATGGAGTTGGGAAATGATTCAAGCCCTACCCATTCCCCTGACAATTCACCTTTCCCCCCAAAGAACAGGTAGTTGTACAGAAGAATCTGGTCTCTCGGGTCAAGTTCAGTCCCTGCGGAGGAGATAATACTGCGGGCGGATATCAACACGGTATCTCCGATGTAAGACAGTTGCAGCATGGGCGAGCCGTTCTGGTCCACCATTTTTCCTCCGAGCCTCCGGGCACGTTCAGCAA
>WFRQ01000077.1 GCA_015486425.1 Deltaproteobacteria bacterium
GGCAAGTTCTTCAAGGGTCTGGTTGCCGAAAAAGGATACCAGGAGTGTGCCTCCGGGTTTCAAGTGCTGCCTGAATCGCCTTATGGCATTTTCCATGTCGGCAAACCACTGGATGACGCCGTTTGAGGTGATGAGATCAAACGTTATGTCAGGATTAATGGGCAGTTGCTCAGCATCTGCTGTGAAGAGGTGCACGTTTTCCAGGCTGTTAAACCGTCTGGTAGCAGTGATGAGCATATTGTATGAGATATCGAGTGAGAAGATTTGAGCTTGTGGAAAGGTATCAGAGAGTATCTTTGAATAAAATCCAGTGCCGCAGCCTGTTTCAAGAATTTTTTGCACTTTCTGTGCTTCAGGCAGCAGTTCCGCAAGGTGTTCTGCTGTCTTTTTCTGAACACAAGCGTACTGCTCGTAGGTTGCGGCAGCCCGGTTGAATGAATCTGCTATGCTGTTTTGCCTGAAAGGTGTCATAAGGTTGCAGTTTGTTTAACCTGAGTGTACCTACTCACCCCCACCTTCAAGGATGAATTCCCATAACGGAAAGACGCTTTTCACACAACATTTTTTTTACACGTATCTGCTCACAGGGTGCTGCAGATGCAAGGCGGAGGGGGCGAAGGCGTACTCCCTGTACTTCGAGTCCCCGACAACGCAGCAGATGCGGTACCCTGTGAGCAGATACACCTGAGTTTTCCCATTTTACGGTCTGTACAGGGATGCCCTAGTACAATGACTGGCAAACCCTTCTGTCAGAAAGGGAAGGTGACCTGCCCCTTTGATTATCCTGAGCCTTGATGTTTCCATGCACGGAGTTTTCGTGAGAGGGACCACAAGGTCCCTGGAGCCGTGAAAACATTTCACACTGCTGCTCTGAAGAATGGAATCATCAAACGGATTTTCAACCAGGAACCTGAGTCCTGCTTCAAGACTTTCAGGGTCCCACCTGTTTATTGCTTCTTCCTGAAGGTGTTGCTGAAACCATTCATAATCCTTTTTCTGCCCTGTAAAACATAGCCTGTGAAAGTTTTGAACAGTTGATACCCTGTCCCTGCGGATGTCCCGCATGACTTTTTCCATATGGTTCCTGGAAAAATGTTTCATTACTGACACAAGGCAGACATTTCCCGTAATATCAGGTTGTTTCAAGGCGAAAATGGCTGCCACTGTTGCACCGAGAGACCAGCCAAACAGGTGAATTTTTTTTATTTTCAGCGTATCCGCAACCATGACTATCTCTGAAGTTATCTCCCCTGTGAGCGGGGCATCTAAAAGAATATAGTTGTATGCAAGATCAAGGCGTGAAAATATGTCAGAAAGAAATGACCATCCCGGAAGCAGCAGCATCCATTCTGTGTATCCTCTGTCAACTGTTCTGAATTTCAATGGACAAGTCCGTTGTTCAATCGTTTAATTCCGTGGGTTACACGTAATTCCTGGTATTTTTTTCGGGCCGGCTGTCTTACTATATGCTGTCAATAAGTTTCCTCACTGAGGCTGCCAGATCCTGCAGCAGCACGGGTTTCTGGTGGAATACATTGACGCCTGCCCGTCTCAGCGTTTTGTCATTCAAAGAGGTACTGTATCCTGAGCAGAGGATTACCGAGCATTCAGGCCGTATCTCTTTTACAGCCATGCAGAGTTCAAGCCCTGTTTTGTGAGGCATTGTCTGGTCCGTAATAATTATGCTGTATTTTCCCGGGTCAGCGCTGAAAGCCATCAAAGCTGCCGTTGAGTCCGGGTAGGTTTCAACCCGGTATCCAAGACGGGAGAGATAGACGTTAGTGATGTCAAGAATCTGTTCCTCATCATCAACTATCATTATGGTTTCACCGCGGCCTGCAGGAGCAATGCTCTTAGCCCGCCCCCCTTCGGCTTTCTGAGCCGCATCTGCCTGGGCGACAGGCAGAAATACCCTGAAGGTAGTACCCTTGCCAGGCTCACTTTCAACCTTTATGAAACCTTCGTGTTCCTCAACTATGCCATGAACCATGGCAAGCCCAAGCCCTGTGCCTTCACCTGTGTCCTTTGTTGTAAAGTAGGGATCAAATA
>WFRQ01000078.1 GCA_015486425.1 Deltaproteobacteria bacterium
ACTTTGACAGAGGCCTGCCCCTTTTTGACTGGTGCTGGAAAAATGACCATGGCGGCGTTACAGGCGGATCTGCCACAAACTCCATATCTTCCTTACGCACAGGGTGACGCAGTTGAAGTTTTAATGCGTGAAGCGCTACTGATCTGTCCTCAAGGGGCTGCCTGTCACCATATTTCAGGTCTCCTGCAAGCACGCATCCCATGTGGGCACACTGGACCCTCAACTGGTGAGGCCTGCCAGTTTCGGGCATGAGGCGAAGAAGATAAAAACCAGACGATTCTGCCACATATTCCCACCTGGTTCGAGCAAGAAGTGAGCGCCCCCTCCTGCCCCCACTGTTAGACACCACGGCTACCCTGTTCTTCTGCCTATCTTTCAGAAGATAATTTTCCATTACGCCGCCTGCACTTTCAGGCCTGTGACGTGTTATGCCGAGGTAGGTCTTTTGAATAAGCCTGCGGCGCATCTGGTCAGAGAGTCGTCCTGCAGCCTTGGAGGTCACAGCGAAACAGACCACGCCTGAAACTGGCCGGTCAAGGCGGTGAAACACACCGAGAAATACGTTTCCAGGCTTGTTTCTTGTGCGCTTCAGGTATTTCCTGCCATGGTCAAGCAGGCTGACATCTCTGCTGGAATCCGGAACAACAGGCATTCCCGCAGGTTTTGACAGTACCAGCAGGTGATTGTCTTCATAGATAACATCTATGTGGTATTGAGAGTTAATATGAGCGGAATCAGGAGATGAATGTTTCGAAAACAATTTTTTTAACTCTTCAGATAAATTTTTTTTAAGCCGATAAGAGAGATGTCACACTGTTGCACCTGTCAGGAATACAGGATTTTAAAGAATAAGGAGATTGCGGTCAAATACATTTCGAAACTATTAAAAATTTTTACCGTTTGAAGGCAGGATCAGGGATAGTACTGACCTGTTGTTTCCATGCGCCGCGTCCTTAAGGAAAAAGCAGGCATGATAATGTAAGACACCATGTATTACGGATCAGCATGGACTGCAATCTGAAAACACATGACGAACCAGAATTCACCACCCCCCATAGGAAGGCTTCTCAAGGAAAACAACCTTGTAACAGAGGAACATATTCAGTTTGCGCTTGTAGAGCAGAAGGCCACAGGTGAACTCATGGGCGAATGCCTGATGAGGCTGGGCCTTGTAACTGATACCCAGCTTGCAAGGGTGCTGGCCGACCAGGCAGGCATTTCCTTCATTGACCTTTCCGCTTTCATTCCAGACAAGGATGTGCTTGCCATGATACCTGCCAATATGGCAAGGCAGAAGCAGGTTCTTCCTCTCTGGCAGAAGGAAGGAAAGCTTCATGTGGCTGTTCCTGACCCGTATGACCAGTCCCCTGCAGAGGCCGTGTTCAGATATGCAGGCGTGGCCCCTGTGCTTCATGTGGGCGCTGCAACGCAGCTCAGAAAGCTCATTGAACGGTTTTATTACCTGCTGGAAAATCCCATTGAAGATCGTATAAACGAGGTCACTTCAAGTCTCAAGATCAACCCGGCTGCCGAGGTGGATGTGGATGCCCTTACCACCCACCTGCTGGCAGAGGCCATCAGCGTCAGGGCAACTGATGTCCATATATCCCCCAGTGATATTTCATCCAGGATAAATTTCCGCATTGACGGCGTCATGCGCCTTGCCCACGTACTTTCTTCATCCATTCATTCCAGGCTTGTCACCAACATAAAGGTGAAATCAGGTATGGATATCTCTGAAAAACGCAAACCCCAGGATGGCAGGATGCATTTTGAATTCCTTGGCGATGAATTTGATATAAGGGTTTCTTCTGTCAGAAGCAGCAGCGGTGAAAACGTGGTGATGCGTCTTCTCGGAGCAGGAAGCGCTGCGGTTGTAATGGGGGACATCGGTTTTGAAGGTGACCAGTACAGGCTGATAAAGAGCCTGCTTTCAAAACCCAATGGCATATTCCTTGTTACAGGTCCCACAGGAAGCGGCAAGACTACCACACTGTATGCGGCCCTCAGGGCCCAGGATGTCATTCACAAGAACATTGTCAGTGTGGAGGACCCTATTGAAATAGAGTTCAACATGATACGGCAGACACAGGTAAATTCCAAGGCAGGCTATACCTTTGCATCTGCAATCAAAACCTTTCTGCGGCAGGACCCTGACGTAATCCTGGTTGGTGAGATAAGGGACGAGGAAACTGCTGTAATGGCCACACGGGCTGCTCTAACCGGGCACCTTGTGCTGTCCACGCTTCATGCCAATTCTGCGGCAGGGGCCCTTGCCCGTCTGAATGATCTTGGAATCTCGAGGTATCTCATGTCAACGGCCCTTGTGGGCATCATGGCACAGAGGCTTTTCAGAAAACTCTGCGTGCGGTGCCGGGAACGCTACGAACCTTCACCACAGGAAAGAGATGCATTGAATCTGCCGGAAGATGGTACCTATTATCGGGCCGCAGGCTGCAGGGACTGTGGAAATACCGGATATCTCGGCAGGATGGCTGTGGCAGAGGTACTGCCGGTAACCGGAATTATCAACGAACTCATTGCCTCTGACGCGTCAATTGTGGAGATAGAAACTGCGGCGCGGGAGGATGGCTTTTATGACATGCAGGAGGCAGGACGCAGAAAGGTTATTGCAGGTGAAACAAGTGTTGAAGAATTTGTAAGGGTGCTTGGCTGATGCCGCTCTACGTTTACGAGGCCATAAACTCTGCCGGGCAGCAGGTCAGGGCCCAGGGAGCATTTGATTCCGCAGGTGCCATGTACCTTGCCTTGAAACAAAAGGGTCTGACCCTTGTTGATTACAGACGCCGCTGGGTCACTGCTGACATGATGAAACAGCGGCGGATTAAGCGCATGGTTTCAGCGGAATTTTTCCGGAATCTTTCAATGATCCTCTCTGGAGGGGTGACGTTGCTCCAGGCACTTGAAGATTTTCTGGAAACACCGCTTGATCCAGTACTCAGAAAAAAACTCGAGGCTGTTCATGCCCGGATATCAGAGGGCTTCCAGTTTTCGGAGGCACTTCAAGAGGCAGGAGGATTTTCTCCGCTTGTGATAGTACTGGCCAGGATAGGCGAGGAGAGCGGCAGCCTGGACAGGACCCTCAGAGACGCGGCCGACCACCTTGAAAACATACAGGATATTATCACCAGAACACGAAGCGCTCTCAGTTATCCGCTTTTTGTGCTCTTTGCCATGTGCGGTGCCCTTGCATTCTGGCTGCTCTATGTGTTTCCACAGATGCTCGAACTGTTCAAAGGAATGGGAATCACTGACCTGCCCCTGTTAACAAGAGTGCTCATGAATGCGGTTGATCTGCTGAAACAGTGGTGGCCTGCTATCCCTGCTTTTTTTATCGTACTGGTATTTATACATTTTCTATGCCGCCGCAACGAGAAGCTGAAATACTGGTATGACCTGGCCATGATGAAGATGCCGCTTTTTGGAACCATCATCCGGGCGTCACAGTTCGCCTTTTTCTTTGAATACCTCTCCCTTCTCACAGGGGCAGGCATAGACATCATAAACAGCATGGAGATAATGGCAGCGTCTGTAAGAAATCAGGTAATGAAAAACGGAATCGAAAAGATAAGGTCTGATGTCATGGCCGGTCACGGACTTACTGATGCCTTTATGGCCACGGGCTTTTTTGAACACTTCATCATACGTATTGTGAGCGTGGGAGAACAGACAGGCAATATGCCTGAACAGCTAAAGACCCTGGCAGATTACTATATGAAGCGGGTGAAGACCCTGGTGGATGCCATAGCAAAGACCATAGAGCCTGTAATGATACTCTTTGCAGGCGGCATGTTTGTGATAATCGCAATGGGTCTTCTCGGACCCATTTATGATCTCATGACAAGGATACAGTAGTGATGACAGGAATAAGTGACTATCTTCCATTTTTCAAGCTCAATGCCCCGCCGTTCAGGCTTTCCCCTGACCCTGATTTTTTCTTTCCAGCAAGGCCCCACAGGGCAGCCCTTGAGGTGCTGAAATTTGCTGTGGAACGTGGAGAGGGGTTCATGGTGCTGACTGGCTGTGCAGGTACGGGAAAGACTCTGCTGCTCAGGCTGCTTTTGAAGGAGCTGCCTGAAAACAAGCTCCCTGCAGTTGTGGTAACTCCTGCGGTAAGCCCCGAAGGGCTGGTACGCCTGCTGCTTGAGGAGCTTGGAATACACATTGAGGAAGCGCATGTCGAATTCGCAGTGCTTCTGAAAAGGCTGCAGGATGCACTTATTGACCTTGCATCTTCAGGCAGGGAGCTGCTGGTAATTATCGACGAGTCCCAGGACCTTCCCGTGGAGACACTTGAACAGCTCCGTCTGCTCTCAAACATAGAGCTTGATGACAGGAAAATCATACAGATTCTCCTCATGGGTCAGAGCGAGCTTGATCACGTGCTGGCACACCCTGGCCTCAGACAGCTTGTGCAGCGCATAGTCATAAACGAAACCCTTACACCCCTCTCTCTGCAGGAGACAGGCGATTATGTCACATTCCGCCTGGCACGCGCAGGGCGGGCAGACCTTGAAATAACAGGCAGGGCGCTGAGAGCCCTGTTTAAGTATACAGTCGGTATCCCGAGGATGATCAACAGGCTCATGGACAGGGCCCTTATCATGGCTGCAGCGAGAGGGGCACGCAAGGTCAGCAGGGAAGATATTATTTCCGCTGCAGGTACCCTGCCTGTTCCGGCTGAATTATCCAGCTCCTCAAAGGAAACAGCCCTGCCCCGGCATGTGACCATGAAAAAAAAGGGCAGGATATCTGTAGCCATGCGCCGTGCGCTCATGGCCACGTTCTTTATCATATTGGCTGCGGGAGGCACATGGGGGCTCATGCAGCAGGGATACAGGCTGCCGCATCTGCTTATGGTTCAGCCTGACAGTCCTGCCTTGAAATCAGACCGCCTGCCTGCAGATACGGCCCTGCGTAACTCTGATTCACCTGATGCTCAGCGACATGTCATGGTGGTTGTGAACAGGGCGCTTGTGAGAAAGGGGCCTGGCAACCGGTATGAATTCATATCAGCAGTATCTTCAGGCGATCTGCTTGCCAGCAGAGGCAGAGACGGAAACTGGGTCATGGTGGATGTATGGAATGCCTCAGGCAAAAGGGGGACAGGCTGGATAAGAAATGATCTTGTGCGGGAAATCCCCATGATGGAGGTCATGGCAAGGTGATGTTCACTCTTTCAGGGAGGGAAAACCGGATTTTCCTTATCTCTTCCCATAACAGCGCCATACTCGGTGCAACCTGCACCATGAGGCATGGAAGGTACCACATTGGCCGCGTGGAGGAGATAACGGACATCGCTGATATAAGGTGCGGTTCCTGCTGGATTCTCATGCATTCACCGCAGACCAGTATAATCCAGGACTATTTTCCAGGGCACAGGCCGGAAGTCCTGGAAATGATGCTGGATGATCGCATCAGGGAGGAGGGCTTCTTTGGCGCTGATGCGTCTTTCAGCCATACTTTTACCGTTACGGCATCATCCGGAAAGAAGAAGCAGATTCTCGCAGTCTCAATGCCGTCGCACATGGTTGAAACCGCATTTGATATTGCTGAAGAGACAAATGTCAGGCGGCTCAGAAGTGTCACACCGGTTCCTGCAGCCCTTGCGGCACTGATGGGCAGTGTGACTGAGGAACCTGTAATGGCAGTGGTGATGCGGAACAGTTCCTGCGAATTTCTGGTCTGCCACCACGGGCTTCCCCTGATGATGCAGGCATCCCCTGTGGAACATGACGCCCCTGATGTTTCTGACAGGCTGTTTGAGAGTATGAAGATGGTTGCCGGAAGGATGAAGAAAACGCACAATATGGACCTGAGAAAGGTGCTGTTTCTTGGCCATGGCGTTGATTATTCTTCTATGATTACACATGGATTCCATGTGATGAAGCCCGATATTTCCAGGCTTGTCTCTGCTGAAGAGCCAGCGGACCTGTCACGATATCCTGAGTTTGTGGGAGTGCTACTTTCCGGGCATGGGCTGAACTATGTACCGCAGAGCTGGTACTGGAGTTACAGAATTCAGGACGTTGCCTTTTATGCAGGGCTTGCCGCAGGCCTGGCGGCCCTTTTCATGTCATTTCTTTCAGTAGATATGCACAGGGAAGTTGTTGCTTACAGGACCCTGTACATGAAACAGCGTCAGAAGGTATCACAGGCATCTGTGCAGGTCCTGGGAATGCTTCCTGAAAGCTCGGAAAAGGCAGGGTTTGAAAAACTCATGGGGTACTGGAAACAGAATCGCCAGGAACCCCGGATGGATGAAACCCTGATAAAAATCGCCAGGGCACTTGCCCCGGGAACAGACATCGACCACTTCAAATCATGTCGGAAGGACACATCATCTGCAGATGCCTCTTCCTCATCGCCTCTGCCTGTACCGGCTGCGTCTGCACCGCCACCGGCGGCCATGGGTGTTGAACCTGCTGTGTCAGGCCAGGCAGGGCCTGATGATACTGCAACAGGCACACCCATGATGTATGAAATGGACCTGATTACCACTGGGGATTTCAGGGATGCCCGCGCAAGATTTGAACACAGCATTGAAAATCTCAGGAAATGGTTCGTCATCACGGATATAACCTGGAAGTATGATCAGAATTCATCCCAAGGCACCATGAAGTGCCGTTTTAAAATCAGGCATCAGCAGGAGGCCGCATGAACAGATATCCCCCTGTAAACTGGTGGAAGGTAACGGGTGAGAGCCTCTGTTTCATCTTCTTCTGTGTGAGCCTCTATCACCTGTTTGATGTAACAGCGCAGAAGGATGCCTATAGCAGGGCATGCGCAACCCTTTCTTCCCAGGAGCAGCATCTTCAAAGTCTTGAGGCCTCACTTACTACATACAGACTGCTGCGGGATCGTTATCTGCCCTGCAGGCAGATGGATGAGAACCTGGTATGGCAGGATATAACAGTCAGTTTCAGAAATATTGATTTCAGCACCTTGCTTGAAAGGCTGCATTTTCTGTACACGGACATAAGCAGTCTTTACGGAGAAGAAGGGATGTTTTTCCTGGATGAGTTCCGGTTCGAAAGGAAGTCAGCGAAGGAAACTGCAGGGAAGCCACTGGCGTCATCTATGGCAGTTGAAAGGAAATTTATCATCAAGGGAAGGTTATTGACTCCATGTTCAGCAGACTGAGCAGACCAGCAGCATATTTCGGACCGCTTATTCTATTTGCCCTGGCGCTTGCAGGCATTCTGTATTTAAGGCCTGCTCCCCCGCGGGTTTCAATACCTCAACTGCCCTGCTGGAATTTTTCTGCTCCGGCTGCCCTGGAACAGGAGAATGTCCGGAGTGAGGGCACTGACTATAACCATATCCGCGATCCGTTCAGCCGTAAAGCAGACCTCCTTGCCCTTGCCGCATCCTCTGTGCCTGAGCCGGAACTCAACATGGTTATTACAGGCGGGCCCAGGCCATGCTGTATGATTAACCGGAAACTTTATCACCCTGGTGAAAGGGCCTTGGGCTTTACAGTGAAAGCCATAGGTACAACCTGGGTGGATATAATAATGGACAATGGAACCATAACGCGACTTTTTCTGAAAAAGCAAGCAGGGCCATGAAAAGGCCTCTGGAGAAATCATGAAATCCTGCAGCACCATGAATACTAAAATATTCCAAAATTTCAAACAGCGCTGCTATCTGCCGGTTTTGATACTGCTTCTCATGACCGTGGCCTCGTGTTCAGCGCCTTCCACGTCTGTAACCCAGTCTCCTGCATCACAAAATATCAGGAACCTTATGACGGCTCCGGCCACTCATACTTCCGGCAATGCAGAAAAGATGCTCACAGGGAAACATGGCCTAAAACCGAAATTCAAGAAACTCTCTCCACTTGATATGCAGAAAGTATCTGTCTCGTTTGTGGACCAGGCACCCTCTGCAGTGCTTCAGGCACTGGCCCATGCGGCTGCCCTTAACCTGATGATAGATGCGTCTGCGAGGCAGCGTCTTTCAGCAGGCGGCACCTTTACTGCGGAGTTTACTGAGCGTCCTGTGCGTGATGTACTGGATGCCGTGTGTTCAGCATTCAACGTGGCCTGGCAGGAGGAGAGGGGAACCATTTCTGTAAAGGGGCGCATACGCCGCATCTTTTCGCTTGATTTTCTGGCACAGAGCAAGAGTGCTGACATAAACATAGGGGGTGATGTCCTTGGAGGACAGGGAAACAGTGCAGGCGGCACAAATTCCGGGAGCACATCTGATGTGCAGAATCCTCTCACAGGAAGTTATTCCATAACTGGCAGAACATCCTCCGGGGCCCAGGATATTTATGACGAGTTTGAGGAGGGTATTGAAGGCCGCCTTGGTGAAGACGCATCCTTCATGCTGAACCGAGGCACCGGAACCTTGATGATTACAGGGGACCCTGAATCCGTTCAGGCTGTGGGAGAGTATATCCAGGCCCTCAGAAACAGGTATCGACGGCAGGTACTGATAGAGATGAAAATTCTCGAAGTGGTGCTGGATCAGCAACATGAATTCGGCATTGACTGGGACCATGTCAGGGCCACCATCAGCGAAAATCCAATCAACCCGTCTGGTACCACAGCGAGGGTTATAAGCGATGTGGCAGGAGACAGTGTCCTTTATGGTTTTGCAATATCCGGGGCATATTATTCATTTGCAGCGGCACTGAGGGCTCTTCAGGACTACGGCTCCATTACGGCCCTTTCAAACCCCAGGATCAAAGTAATGAACGGTCAGCCTGCGCTGCTCAGCGTAGGGAAATCCATGTCTTATATTCGTACAGTAGAGTATCAGAGGACATATCAGGGTAATTTTGAAACACTGACCCCGAATGTGGAGATAGGTTCACTGTTCAACGGGCTTCTCCTTGGCGTTACACCCGTGGTTGAGGATAATGATTATGTAAACCTGCACATAGCGCCAATCAAGAGTGACGTGGTGGATGTCAAGGAAGAAACCATTGGAGACAGTGATAATAACATAAAAATCACGCTGCCAACTGTTGCCCTGAGGGAGGCGTCAACTGTGCTTCGTGCGAAATCCGGCGACATGGTCATGCTTGGAGGGCTCATCGATGAGCGCACTTTTAACGGTTCAAGAGGGCTTCCATGGCTCAGCAACCTTCCGGGCGGACTGAGCTGGCTCTTTGGTTACAGGACAGACAAGGTTCAGAAGGTAGAACTTGTAATTCTCCTCAGACTGCAGGTGATTGAAAATGAGCCGCCTGTTTGAAGCATTGCAAAGCATAGAAAAGAGGCAGTCCGGCGGTAGCAGCGATCCGGCTGTGCCATTCTCCGGCACAGCCCAAACCGCGCCCGTACAGTCCAGATCACGACCATTGCTGCTCTATGCAGGCATCATCCTGCTTATCACAGCTACCGCAGGCATTGGAGTATTTATTGTTAATATGCTTGAGGAGACATCACAGAAGCAGATAACTGTGAAAGATCCAGCCATGCCGGTAGCAGAGGAAACCGGCATTGCAGGCCTGCCCCGACCTGAAAGTGTGCAGCACAAGACCTTTGATGCCGTTAAATCGAGCCGTTCGGGGAAATATTCTGGCAGAAAGGTGCAGAATCCAGCCGAGCTTCTCTCAACGCTTCCCAAAGTCCCGGCCAAAAAGATCGTTACCCAAAAGGGGCTCAACAAGCATGATAAAGACAGTGAGGTGCATGTACCTTCAAAGGCTGCGAATTCCAGAGTACAGGCGGTCAGCCGTGAAACTGTCCGACCGCTTCCCGGTCTCTTTACTCCGGAAACAAAACGCATGTTGCAGCAGGCAGAGGAGTTGAGGGTTCATGGACGCATGAAGGACGCGGCAGAAGTCTATGAAACCCTGTGGCGCAGGACAAAAAATCCCCTTGTGGCCAATAATCTTGCTGCGTGTCTCATGATGTCAAACAACACGAAAAAGGCCCGTAAAGTCCTTGAAAAGGCCCTGGAGCAGAATCCTGATGATTCTGACCTCAGGTATAATCTTCAGATTATTCAGAAACAGTCAAATGACATCAAATAAATTCATTGGGAACTATTATGATAATTTGTTCTTTAATCATAATAAGATAAAGTTAAATTTCTCGCTCAAGAAAATTTAATTTATGACGATATATAAACTATGACATAACTAACAATCATGTTCAACTCAAGAAATAGTCAGGAGAAATTATTATGCGGCTAACTAAAAATGAAAAGGGGTTCAGCCTGGTGGAAATGGCCATAGTCCTTATTATCATAGGGCTTATTCTTGGCATGGTATTCAAGGGCAAGGACCTGATCCAAAGCGCAAGACAGAAATCATTTTACAATAAATTTCTAAAGGCGTGGGAACTTTCGGTTATCAGCTATTATGATAGAACAGGTCAGCTCCTTGGAGATGGCACAATTAACGGAGGCACTGCTGCCGCACCTGATTTTCATTTTGATAATATATCAGGAGCAAACTTCGGTAATGCTAATGGTATAGATGCGACACTGAAAAAAGTCGGCCTGGAGGTGCCGGTTTCAAACACTGCCAACAGCGGGCAGTACGCATATAATGGCGCCTACAGTGGAGTTAGAACAGTTACACTATATATGCAATGGCTTTATAGTCATGGAGAAAGTCAATATCACAACTGCCTGTGGATTAGAAGCGTTCCCACCGATCTTGCCATAGCGCTTGACACCCTTGTAGATGGCAGCATGGACGCCCGAGCAGGTAATTTTCGCCAGTATCATGATAACACAAGTACAGACGGAAGCTGGCCGGATGCCTCCACCACGCCTGTTGTAGACGCAATGTACATAATTCAAGTACCCTGATTCTAATTGCTGAATTGAGCGATTGTCTTATCTGCCGCATATCCGCCAAAGAGAATTTGCACTGCATTATTGAGAAGTTACTTCAAACTTTTGAAACGCTCAATTCAGCAATAAAATCTGCCGGATATTATCCTCCTTGCTTTCT
>WFRQ01000079.1 GCA_015486425.1 Deltaproteobacteria bacterium
TCAATGGTAAATTTGGTGTCAGGCAGCGCCTTCTCGAGCGTGTCGGTAATTGAAGTCTCTATATCACCGACAGTGGCAACGGATTTTTTGACTCGTACAATGACTATATTTTCTCCAGGCACTTCCTGAAGGGTGTAACCCTGGATTCCTGCCTTTTCCATGGCAGCACGCACATCCTTAAGCTTGAACGGTTTGTCAGCGCGGTACTGCACCATGGTGCCCCCTGCGAAATCAACTCCGAGGTTTGCTGTGCCGCGGTTGATCTGCACAAATGCAAACAGGCCGGTGGCAACAAGGATGCCGGAAATGCAGAAGGCGATATTGCGTCTGCTTATGAAATCAATCGAGGTTTTCTTAACCAGATGCATGAACCGTATGTCCTTGATTGCCTTTTTGGCAAGCAGGAAGTCATAAACAATGCGGGTGCCGAATATGGCTGTAAACAGGTTGATTATGATACCTGCGGAAAGGGTTACGGCAAATCCCTTGATGGGGCCGGTTCCAAACAGGAACAGCGCCATGGCAGTAATAAGAGTTGTAACGTGGGCATCCACAATGGTCCAGAATGCCTTGTCATATCCACCATCTATAAACGCCTTCAGTGGTTTTCCAAGTGCCTTTTCCTCTCGCATTCGTTCAAAAATAAGCACGTTGGAGTCAACACCCATACCAATGGTCAGGATAATACCTGCTATACCCGGCAGGGTAAGTGTTGCCTGGAACAGCGCCAGAACTGCCATGAGGAAGAGCAGGTTCAGGATCATGGCTATATCTGCTATGAGGCCTGAGAAACTGTAGTAAATAACCATGAAGATTATGACAAAACAGGCCCCGAGAAGACCTGAATAAAGACCGCGCTGGATTGAATCACGACCGAGAGACGGCCCCACAGTAACATTCTGGATGATGTTTACAGGGGCAGGAAGCGCACCGGCCCTGAGTACAATAGCAAGGTCAGAGGCCTCCTCGTGGGTGAAGGAGCCTGATATCTGGGCATGACCTCCGCCTATCTTCTCTCTGATCACAGGGGCCGAACGGACAACACCATCAAGGACTATGGCAAGACGCTTGCCCACGTTCGCCTCTGTAATTTTTGCAAAGAGCCTTGCCCCGCGATCAGTGAGTTCAAGGGCTACATAAGGCTCGTTATATGTCCCGCCTATACGCACATGAGCAGTTTTTACAGCATCACCTGTCATCAGGGTGCGGTCCTTTAGCAGAATGGGAGACTTTTTGATCCGGCCGGTCCTGCTGTCAGTCTCCTTCATGAAGTAAATCGCATCTCCGCGGGGAAGCTGGCCCTTGAGAACGGAATTTATAACCTTGATGTCAGCTCCTGCGGGGAGGCGGCCATCATTCACTGCCCGGCGAATGAGTGATGCCGCGTCAACACCTGAATCTGAGTCAACAAGCTTGAATTCCAACTGTGCTGTCTGGCCAATCAGTTTCAGGGCCCGCTTGGGGTCCTTTACTCCTGGAAGCTGAACCACAATCTCTTCTTCGCCCTGCCGTACAATCACAGGTTCAGAGACACCGAACTGGTCAATCCTGTTCCTGATTATTTCAAGAGACTGGTCAACTGCGTTTTCCCTTATGAATTTTTCCTCTTCAGGAGAAATTCTCAGCACAAGAAGGGGGAATTTGCCGTTTTCCCGCACCTCTTTCAAATCCAGGTTTGGAAAATCTTCTTCAAGGATATTTTTTATCTGCTCAACTGCATTTTTGTTTGGAACAGCAAACAGAATCTCATCATTATTTGCGCTCTTCCTGCGCACTATGGTGATCTGTTTATGCTTCAGGGCATCCTGCAGATCCCTGGCTGCAAGGTCTGCGGCATTACGCACCGCCTGATCAACATCCACTCTGAGAATCAGGTGCATGCCTCCCTGCAGGTCAAGCCCCAGCTTCAGACCCTCCTGATAGACATACTTTTTGAACCACTGCGGGGTATTGGTATAGAAAGACGGCAGCAGCAGGACCGCGGCAAAAATAATCAGTCCTGTCATAAGAAGAAATTTCCAGCGAAGACCTTTGGGCATGACTTTAAGACTCCTGTGACCGTTTATATAAGAAAATTAAGGCATTGATAATAAAAGCACATGATAAAAAACAGAGTGTGCTGGTCGTGCCAGTACATCGGTATTGGCATACAACAGACAAATCCGGAAATATACAGGATTTGCAAGAACTTTTTAGCCAGATAACGGCAATTTTGCAATAAAAAACCCTCCTGAACCTGATAATGTCCAGGAGGGAGGGGCAGCATGTTTTATGAATCAGTATGGAATTCTATCGCTTCATTGCCATAAGTTCCTGCAGCATGTCATCAGTAGTTGTTATAACCCTTGAGTTGGCCTGGAATGCCCTCTGTGTTGTGATGAGCTTTACAAACTCCGTGCCCATGTCAACAGTGGACTGCTCAAGGGCATTGGACGCAATGGAGCCAAGCCCGTTTGTCCTTGGAGGCCCTGTAATGGGAGCACCTGAAGCCGTGGTCTGGCGCCAGAGACTGCCCCCCTCCTTTGATAGGTCAGTGGGGCTGTTGAACCGGGCAAGGCCGATCCTGGAGAGTGCTATAATCCTGCCGTTTGAATAGCTGCCGGAAATAACTCCTTCGGAATCCACATTCAGGGTTTCAAGGAAACCTGCTCCAAAACCGTTCTGGTCATAGAAGAGTGTGCTTGAGCGATTGGCGTACTGTGTTGTGCTGATGGCCTCAACATTCCAGTGATCAATATTCCCGCCTGCAGCAAAGGCTGCGGCAGCCCCGAAGTTAAGTTCCATGAGCTGGGCCGAGGGATCCTGCCCGGTTATGGGGTCAGGGTTGGTAGGATCGGTAGGCGGCAGGAAAAATGCTGCAAGCCGGGGATAATTATGATCGCCGAAAGAGGCCCGTTCCCAGGTTGCGGCTGTGCCTGCAGGACTCCCCGGGGGATTGGAGTTGAAACGGGCAGGATATGTTGTCCTGTCAGGTGCCCAGTCAATAGGAGTTGAGGTTAGATCAGAAGGACCGTAAATTCTGTCTATCTGGCCCTGGGGCGTAAACGATACATAGCCTGCCATGAGCAGGCCTGAATTTGCATTGCGCGGCGTAATTCCCCTGTCATCCTGCGGGTCCATGGTCACAAGGAACTCCCATTCCCTCTCATTGCCCGTGACAGTGGGGTCTGTTCTGTCAAAACGTACGGTTATTTCATGGGTATTCCCAAGGCTGTCAAATACATTGAAGGTGGTACTGTATTCATAATCAACATTCTGAGCAAGGGCACCGCTGTTCTGGGTGCCATCCCAGTCTTCAACCATGCGCGTTGGCGATACAGGCCCTGTGACCCTGCTGTCAAGATTCACAGTAACAGTGGCCAGGTCTGTTGCAACCGGAGGTGAACTGTTTGAGACCTGGATATCGGTAATGGAACCTATCATCTCCGCCGTACCGTCAGGCTGGGTTTCCATCTCCCAGCCCTGGGCCCTGAGCCCGGCCGGGTTCACCAGATATCCGGTCTTGTCAACGTGGAACTGTCCTGCTCTGGTGTAGTAGATGCTGTTTTCCCTTGCAGGGTCAGTGACCATGAAAAAACCGTTTCCTGCAATGGCAAGGTCTGTTGCAGACGTGGTGCTCTCAAAGGAGCCCTGACTGAACAGCGGGGCAACATCTGACATGGATGAACCGCGGCCTACCTGAGAGCCCCCCCTGGCAGTGTTGATTGACTGGGCCATGATATCCTGAAATGTGGCCCTGGCCCCCTTGAAACCGTTGGTGTTGACATTTGCGATGTTGTCACCGATGACCTGCATGGCATTGCCCATGTTTACAAGTCCGCTGACGCCTGAATATAAGGAACTGGTAAGAGCCATATTTTCCTCCTTGTATTTTAGGGATTGTCCAAAAATAACTTTTTGGGACAACCCCTTACTATTTTGTATTTTTGAAACTGTTCAGTGTTTTTTCTTGACACGTATCTGCTCAGGGGGTGCTGCAGATGCAAGGCGGAGGGGGGAAGGTGTACTTCCTGTACTTCGAGCCCAAGACAACGCAACAGAAGCGGTACCTCCTGAGCAGATACAAGCAATCTATGAGTTCACCATCCAGATATCTTCCATGCCTATTTGCGAACCGTTGGCGAGTTTAAGTACGGGCATTCCGCTTTCCTGATATGCGACTCCTGCCACAACCCCTGTGGTCCACTTTGTAACCTCTATGTCCGAGCCTGCCCTGTCCACGGCCTGGATATCCACCCGGTAATTTCCAGGATCAACCTCGTCGCCATTCATGTCAGTGCCGTCCCAACCAAAGCTCTGCCTCTCTCCTGAAATTTCTCCTGTATCCCAGGTCTTTACCACCCGCCCGTTCTCATCATAAATCACCACTACAGCAGAGGCAGCCGGGCCTTCCAGTTCAAAATCAAAGGGAGCCGGGCCATGGTCAGTCACAGGAAGGGCTGAA
>WFRQ01000080.1 GCA_015486425.1 Deltaproteobacteria bacterium
AAGTACAGGGAGTACGCCTTCGCCCCCTCCGCCTTGCATCTGCAGCACCCTGTGAGCAGATACGTTGCGTGAACAACATCTTTCCGTTATGGGAATTCATCCTGGAATGGGGTGAGTAGTTACAAAACAGGAACACCTGATTTTTCAGCTTAGGGAACAGATAGAAACCGCAAGCAGTGTCGGCAGGGCAGTGATACCAAAGGGACGGGGCAGCCGGAAAGCCTGAATATTTCAAGAGTGAATTATCACAGGACAACAATACCGCATCGCACGCGCCTTTTCTGCGTCAGTCTGGCCCTCATACTGATTACAATATCAGGTGCAAGGGCCCTTTACGCGGAAAATGTTTCTGACGTTGCCACCCCTCCCCCGGCAGTCATTGATATATCAATTATCAATGACAATACCATGCTGTATGTAAACTTCAGGCTTGTGAACGGTTTCCCCCCTGATGTTCGCGGTGCCCTGCAGAGCGGCATTCCCCTTACATTCCTCTTTGACATAACACTTGAGATACCCGGTATGATTATGGATACAACAGTGGTGTCAAGTACCATCAAGCGTAAAATCAAATTCGACACGCTCAGAGGTGAATACATGGTGAGCTTTGATCCAAGATCACCAAGGGTCATCATGGTAAATCAGGAACAGGAAGCCACGGACCTCATATCCTGTGTAAATCATGTCCCCCTGACAGCCTTAAGCAGCCTTGAAAAAAATCAGGTTTACAGGTTGAGGGTGCGAGCCGGAGTGGAAAAGGAGGAATCTTCCATAGCCTTTACCGGCATCCTGAATATTTTTTCATCATGGGGTTATCGGACGGATTGGTATGAAGTCGTATTTAATTACTGAGGAAGCACGGAGACGGCGCAGGGAACGCATCATCATGGCAACAGCCGTGGTGCTCATAGCGGTCTTCTCGTTCTTTCAATATTATCTGCTCTCAAATGCGGCTCCTCTTCCGTTCAGCAGCAATGTCCTTATTTTTTCAGTTATCAATATCAACATTCTGCTGATTCTGGTCCTTATTTTCCTCATTGTCCGCAATCTGGTAAAGCTCATATTCGAAGACAGAAAGCAGGTACTGGGTGCGCGGCTCAGGACCAAGATGGTCATCGCGTTTGTTTCCCTGTCTCTCATCCCCACGGCTGTGCTGTTTGTGGTAGCATTTCAGTTCCTGAATACCAGTATCTCATACTGGTTTGATGTGAAGGTGGAAAGCTCACTTAAAAACGCCATTACCATTGGTCGCACCTACTACTCCCAGCAGAAGGAACAGCTCAATAGAACCGCCCGTGACCTGGGAAGAATTATTGAGCACAGATGCATGGGGACAGGCGGCATGGCAGACCTTAACTGTGTATCTGACATCCTTAATCCCGTGGCAGGCGGGGCGGACTACGCCTGCACATTCAGTTCCATACCTGTACATTCAGTGCAGTTCGTGGGCAGGGACGGCACGGAATTTGTGGCAGTATTCAAGGTTCCGGTTAAGGAATATCCTGACGCTGTGCCTGCTGATGTTCTGGCCAGGGCAGCCCGGAGTGGAAATGAACTTTCAATCACAGACAAGGTGAAGGACGGTGAGCTTATCAGGGCTGTTGTTCCCATGAAGTCCGGATCAGGAGAGGTTACGGCCTTTCTTGTGGCAGGAAGCCTTCTTCCCGGGGATATGCTGGCAATGCTCGACCGGGTCCGCCAGGGTTATGAGGACTACAGTCAGCTCAGGCTGTTTCAGAATCCCATAAAGACAACTCTTCTTCTCACCCTGTTTCTCATTACAGTTCTCATTATCTTTGTGGCCATCTGGTTCGGGTTCAGACTGACCAAAGGCATTACTGAACCTGTACAGCTCCTTGCTGACGGTGTGAGACGGGTTGCTCACGGAGACCTTGATTTCAGGCTGGAGGCCCGGGGTAGCGATGAGCTGAGTTCGCTGGTAAATGCATTCAACACCATGACTTCTGACCTGAAAGAGGCCAGGAACCGTGCAGAGCAGGCCTCGCGGGAACTGATGCAGAGTTACCGCGAACTTGAAAACCGCAGGCGTTACGTGGAAATCCTGCTCCAGAATGTTAATGCAGGCGTCATCGCTCTTGACAGCAAAGGCACTGTTACAACTATGAATCTTGCGGCTGAGAGGATACTGGGGCGCAATGCGGATGAAATTGTGGGAAACAGTTATTCCAGACTGCTGACCAGTGAGCAGGCTGAGGTATTTGACTCCATACGCCAGGAGCTGTCACGCACATCCAGGGGGACTGTGCAGCGGCCAGTAAGGATGAAATCAGGCCAGCGGGAACTGTCTCTCGTGGTCAACTTCACAATGCTGTATGACAGTGAGGGG
>WFRQ01000081.1 GCA_015486425.1 Deltaproteobacteria bacterium
GATACCTTTCGCCCAATCCGCCACTGAAAGACCAGGTAACTGCCCTGAAAGATGAAAATCAGCGGCTCAAACAGCGGCTTTCAGAACTTCAGAAGACAGAAAAATCCAGCAGCAGTGAGCGTGACACATGCATTGCCGAAAGAGATGATCTGGAAAGAAAGTACGAAAATCTAAAAATGGAGGCAGCAGACGCAATAAACACCAGAAAACTGCTTGAACGTACCACGCGCGAACTGAACCAGACAAAACAGGAGGCTGCTCTTCTCAAGAGCCAGCTTGCCGACACGGAAAACAACCAGCGTCTCAAGTGGTTTCTCGCAGGTGGCGGAGTGCTTCTTACCGGCTGGATACTTGGTGTGCTGTTCCGGAAACGCGGCAGAAGACGCACCAGCCTGCTTTGATGTAAAAGTTCAGATTTCAGATGCGCCTGCCTGGGAACAGATACTGATAGGACGCAGATAAACGCAGACTTCGTACACAGATAAAAGACAAAGAAAATCTGTGTGTTTCTGTGTTCATCCGTGTCTAATAATCTGCACGTACTTGTTGAGAAATTACAGGAGATGCAGCGGAGACGGCAATCCCGAAGAGTTTCAAAACTGGAAAGTTATAATCCATATAACTCCTTCTGAAACGCTCAAATCGGGGTGGATATACTTATAGCTTTATCCGAAAATAGCTCTAAGCTGAAAGCTCAAGGCTCAAAGTAAAAGAAGCTCTAATTTGCTGGTTCCCAAACTCCAGTTTGGGAACTATAAAATGGAAGCTCCTGCTTCCCCACTTTCTCCTTGAGCACACAATTTAATTAACTGCAAGAGCGTATTTTTATTGTTCGTTGTGCCCGCTCCGGAAATGGCGGTTACCGTGAAAATACATGCAAAAACTGCACATTTTGATGTTTTTTTTGGGGGGGGTGCCAGGTGCCCCTGTCATGAGCGTTTGGTCTTGTAAGTTACGGTTCGATAAACAGTTATTCGCACAGAAAAGCTTCTTACGCAGGATTACGGTCCGGCCAAAAACTCGAGACAGAAACTATACAGGAGTCAAGCAAAAATTATTGACATAGATTAAGTATAGAGTCCTGTCCCTGGATATTGGGTGGGGCATGGTTTCTCCAGCATTGGCGTAGCGAGTGACCTTAAAGGAAGGCAGCAGCATTTTTATCACAATCGGCAGATCAGTCATGCCTTTACTTGCACCGCACGAAAAAAGTGCATACAATAAAAGTGTAAATTGTCGGGAGGTGTGTATGGCAAAAAATATTACGTTAAGCGCTGATGACATGCTGATTAAACTGGCCAGAGAAAAAGCCCGGCGGGAAAATACGTCTTTGAATCAACTCTTTCGAGGCTGGGTTAAAAAATATGTCAATCGCGACAACATCGAAAACGAGTATGACAGATTGATGGATAATATGGCGGATGTGAAGACCGACCGAAAGTTTTCCCGGGAAGAAATGAATGAAAGGTAAATTTTTTTTAGACACCAATGTGTTTGTCTATTCCTTTGATGATACTGCCCGGGAGAAACAGCGACAGGCCAGGGAGCTGATCAAATCAGCCTTGCGATCCGGTAACGGTCACATCAGCTTTCAGGTTATTCAGGAATTTTTTAACGTCGCGACCAGAAAATTTATAACACCAATGTCGCTACTGAACAGCAAAGAATATTTTGACAAGGTGTTCATGCAGCTTGAAGTGGTCTATCCGGATGGTGATTATGTCAAAACCGCCCTGGATATTGCTGCAACTACCGGATATTCTCTGTATGATTCGCTGATTATTTCAGCGGCGCTCAAAGCCGGATGCAACACTCTGTACACTGAAGATATGCAGGACGGTCAGAATATCCGCAATCTAACTATTGTCAATCCGTTTACAGACTGAAACAGGTGATAAAATTCAGAGGTGAATATTTCGTATTCCTTTCCTGCAGTATCCTCAAGTTCCAGGGGCACCATATTTCATAGATAAGTATGGTGTCCCCGGAATTGGTTTTTCTTTTGCAACCGAAACATTAAGTCGCCTTTTACCCCTTTATTTATGGCGGCCCTGGTTAAAAGATCCAAAAGACGACATAGTGCTGGAATTATCCGTAGCTTCGACAAGTCAATATATCATTACCTGCAACTTGAAAGGATTTTTCTAATATCCGAAGGTTTGGAATTGATGCTGTGACACCCAAAAATTTTCTGAAAAAGATAGAGACTGAAGGGGACGAATATCCCGCCCCCACATATCATACCCTGACCTCGCCCCTGCGGCGTGCAGCCCACGAGCGCGCCCACTGTCGGACCCCGTCAAAAAGGTCGTAGAAGATAGGTACATAAATAAGAGTGAGGAAGGTAGCCACCATGAGGCCTCCTATTGCAACGACAGCAAGGGGGGACAGGCGCTCAAGGCCCAGGGCGCGCTGGGCCGCAATGGGGAGCATGCCTACAATGGTGCCGGATGCGGTCATGAGTATGGGGCGTGTCCTTACACGCACGGCCTGCTCTATTGCCTCCCGAAGCTCCACTCCCTTTGCCCTTGCCTTTTCGATAAAGTCAATTAGCAGGATGGAGTTGTTCACCACAATTCCGGCAAGGAGAATCATGCCCATGTTGGCAGGCATGCAGGCATGACGCCCTACAATAACCAGGCCCCAGGCAGCCCCTATCATGGAAAGGGGAATGGCGGTCATTATGGTTATGGGATTTATCCATGACTTGAACGTAGGGGCAAGAGAGAAAAAGAGCAGGATCACCGCAAGTGCCAGGGCCTTTGCAAGCCTCTTTCCTGCCTCATGCATGTTCTTGATCTCCCCCTCGTGAGACAGGGTGTAACCAGGAGGAAGCGCAAGCCCGGACAGGGCCTTTTCAATCCGTGCCTGCAGGTGGGTAATGGCAGTTGTGGCCCGGTAGCCATAGACATCAACCGAAGACTCCAGGTTCTGGCGTGTAAACTTTGTGCGTGTGCTGCTCATGTCAAACGAGAGCAGCTCACGAAGGGGCACGGGGCCTTCCTTTGATGCAATATAGATGCTTCCAAGTTTCTTCATGCTGTTACGCGCATCAAGGGGATAACGCACCCTTATAAGATAACCGTCTTCCCC
>WFRQ01000082.1 GCA_015486425.1 Deltaproteobacteria bacterium
GGCTTATGGTGTTTTGATAAAAGAGTTGAGGCTGCTGTCCAGGGCGATCTTTGTCCTGGACGCTCAGGGGATGGTAACATATATTCAGCTTGTGCCTGAGATAACCAATGAACCTGACTATGAAGCAGTCCTGGAGGCTGTTTCCCGCGTTAATGGCTGATTGACTTAAGAATTGCTGAACTGAGCGTTTCAAAATTTGAAGACTTTACTCGCTCTTCAAGGGAGTTATGACCATTTAATGTAACTTCTCAATAAGTGGTGACAAGTTTCGCGCTGGTGCCCAAACTCCTGTTTGGGTACCCAATTGACAGAAGCTCCTGCTTCATTCCTTTTAATATCGCTGTGCGGCATTACCTGCCCTTGTCTGGAAGCTGGAGCTTCCGGGTATGCGTTCCCAAACTGGAGTTTGGGAACGAGCAAAACCTGCCGGAATGACGGAGTTGCAGGCAGTTCAGATTGTCATCCCCGAATGTAGCTGTCGGGGATCCAGGCTTTTTACCAGCACTTATTGAGAAGTTATGCCAAGATGGCGTTATAATTTGAGCCATTCAGATCATTCATAGGGAGTATTCCCCGTTTGTCCCAATATTATAACATGCTGCGGCTATGTAACTTTTTGAGAGTGGTTCTGAAACTGTTATGAGGTCTTCCGAACGTTTCATGCAGGGTTTTTCGCATAACAAGCCTAAAAAAGCCACACAGCCTTTGCAATAATATAAAAGGGAGGGACAAACAGGAAATACTCCCTCATTCATACCGCCGTATAAACCTCAGCAGCACAAGGCCAGGCACTGCTGCTGCGGCACATAGCAGGAAGAAGAGGGTCCAGCCGGTAAATTCTGCAATATAACCAGTGGGGGCAGAGGCCAGCACCCTTGGTATGCCCATGAGGCTTGAGAGAAGTGCATACTGGGTAGCGGTAAATTTTTTATTGGTGATGCTTGCCATAAAGGCCACATACGCCGCGGTGCCCATGCCCCCACTGAAATTTTCCCCTGCTATAACTGCTGCAAGCGCAGCGATACTGTGCCCCATCTGAGATAAAACAGCAAAGCCCGTGGTGGATATGGCCTGCAGAAACCCGAATATATAAAGCGAGCGATGAATGCCAAGGCGCAGCATCATTACTCCCCCGGCAAGTCCGCCTGCAATGGTTGCCCAGAACCCGAACAGCTTGGCAATTGCCCCTATTTCAGTCTTGGTAAAGCCAAGGTCAAGATAAAAGGGCATGGTCATGGTTGTGGCCATCTGATCCCCTATCTTGTACAGCAGGATAAACGCAAGGATGGGGACAGCGCCACTCCTGGAAAAGTATTCAAGAAATGGCTCAAGCACTGCCTCCCTGAAAGTGACAGGTGTGCCTTCTGCGATTTCAGGCTCTCTGGCAAGAAGTGTTGTCACCACTCCCACACCAAGGCTTGCTGCCATGATAAGATACACCATGCTGAAAGGGATATAATCGGCAAGAATGAGCCCCCCGCTTCCGGCAAGCAGCATCCCTACGCGGTAGCCGTTCACATAGAGCGATGAACCCAGGCCAAGCTCCCTGTCTGACAGGTCTTCCCTGCGGTATGCGTCAACCACAATATCCTGGGATGCTGAAAAAAAGGTGACCAGCATTGCGGCAAAAGCCACCATCCAGGGGTTGCGGCCAGGGTCGCTCAGGCCAAGCCCTGCTATGGCAGCCATAAGGCAGACCTGGATTATAAGAAGCCAGCCCCTGCGCCTTCCCATGAACCCGGGGGTAAAACGGTCAAGAACCGGGGCCCAGAGAAATTTCAGGGTATAGGGAAGGCCAGCAAGGGAAAACAGACCTATTACGCCAAGGTCAACCCCCTTCTCCTTCATCCATGCCTGCAGCACAGAGAGTGTAAGAAGCAGTGGAACACCGCATGAAAAGCCCATGCAAAAGGCCACTGCCATGCGTCTGGAAAATATGGATTCTTTAAGGGATGGCATTAATAAGTGTCACATAGGGGGCTGTTCAAAAAATAACTTCCTGATTTAGGATTTCACCGTACAGTGTGTGCACAGCGCACCTTAGCCACCCGGCATTATTGTACATGCCACAAGGGGATTATCAACACTTGCATGCCTCTTACTGCCTGGCCTTATCATGGGCTGACTGTATAGAGGCTATACGCTGTCCATACCGGTTTACATTCATGTACTTACAGTTTAGAGTTGCAGCAGAAATTTTCTAATTGCTCCGCCCTGTGGGTGCAACTCATGGGAGCTGAAAAGTACCGGCGAAAACCCTGTACATTTTTGCGTAAAACTTGAACCTGAATCAGCTTGAACCTGCTTTGAGCGATTGCCGGATTTTTCATATATCCGCGAAAAAGGGCTTTCCACTATAGTTGGCTATGCGGGAAGCCCCATGACAAAGGACATTTTTAAACACTCAACTCAGGTAAATACTTTAAAGGACACCGTGCGCATGGCTGTTAATACTGAAACCCTTTTTGTAAAAAAACCCTGCTTTATAACAGGCAGACTTGTGCCTGATACGGACAGGGAACGAATACGCCAGAAACTGGCCCAGTACCTTGTGGATGACCTGGGTTACCGTATTTCTGACTTTGTGCTGGACAGGGAAATTCACCTTGAGATAAAAGGCTGCAGGGTAATTGCCCATGTTGATATGTCCGTAGTCATTGATGACCGGTATCTCATGATACTCAGAGGCGGGCCAGGCTCTGTTGTGACAAGAGAGGCAGGGACCGTTTCTGCTGCAAGACTGCTGGTGCCTGATTATATTGTTCCGTGGGCAGTACAGGCCAACCTGTTTGACGCCGCATTTATTGATGTAAAAAAGAAAAAGGCCATTGCCTACGGCTGGGATGCAATTCCTTCGCGCAGCAGGCTTCTTGAACTCACTTCAAACTGGCCTCCCCCGAAACTCCCTGAAAACCGCATACCAATTGAGCGTCAGATACTATACTCCTACGATACTCACGGGTGACAGAACAGACTTCAGACATCAGGTGATGTCTTGGTTTGCAAGTAAAGTATCAATCCGCTATTCACTATTTTAAACACAACAGGTTGAATATCTATTGATTACCTGGTTTTTACCTCTGCTTTCAGGTGTCCTGGCAACAGCGCTGTTTCCGCCTTTTGGCCTGTGGCCACTGGTGGTTGCGGCACTGGTCCCCCTGTTTGCCGCAATATGGAAGCAGGAGTGGAAGGCTGCCTTCAGGACAGGCTGGATATTCGGGCTGACCTATTTTGGTTTCCTGCTCTGGTGGCTTGCTCCCACCATATCACGTTTTGGCAATATGCCCATCCTGGCCGCATCGCCGGTAATCGGCCTGCTGGTATGCTATCTTGCCCTGTTTCCTGCCGTATGGGCCGCGGCTGCAGCACTTGTTTCACGTCGGATACAGAGCCGGATCCTGGCAGGTATTTCACTTTCCATGCTCTGGGGCCTGCTTGAGTGGCTGCGGGGCTGGCTGCTTTCGGGTTTTCCCTGGGGAAGCCTCTCGTACGCCCTTGCTCCTCAGCCAATTCTGTTTCAGAGTGCGGATATCTGGGGGCCCTATGCTGTGAGCTCAATCCTTGTCTTTATCAATTTCATGCTTTGGGATGCAGTGAGAGTTAGAGACCTGCTTACAGGCATGGGGCTGAAGTCCGCATTTAACCTGCTGACAGTAATTGTAATATGCGGGGCCACCACGGTTTACGGCATAATGCGATACCGGTCAGTTGCCCTGTCTGATACGTCCTTTCCCCGGATCAATGTGGCAGCCATACAGGGAGCGCTTCCACAGGAGATGAAGTGGGAGCCGGGACTTCAGCTTCATACTGTTGAACTGTACAGTAAACTTACCCATGAGGCAGTATCCATGCTGCGCCCGGAAGCCACAGATTCCGCAGGGCCTGAGACACTTGTCGTCTGGCCTGAGACAGCCATGCCGTTCTTTTTCCAGCAGGGTGGAGAACTGACTGACATGGTTAAAAAAACTGCAAAGCATATTAACGGCGCCATACTTTTTGGAACACCTGCTTTCAGGAAAGACCCTGCCGGCCGCACTACATATTTCAACAGGGCATGTCTCATTAATGAACAGGGGGAAAATGAAGGGTGTTATGACAAGGTGCATCTTGTTCCATTTGGGGAATACCTGCCGTGGGGCATACTGACCTCATGGGCAAGGAAATTTGTGCCTGCTGCCGGAGATTTTACCGCGGGAACCACCAACGCACCTCTCGCATGGAGCAAAGTAAGAATCGGTGTCCTTATCTGTTTTGAGAGCATATTCCCAGAGCTTGCCCGTGATAGTACAGCCCGGGGCGCAAACTGCCTGGCAGTAATCACAAACGATTCCTGGTTCGGTGATACCGGGGCCCCCTGGCAGCATGCGGCCATAGCTGCCTTCCGTGCTGTTGAACAGCGGCGTTGGGTTATAAGGGCTGCAAATACAGGGATCAGCGAGATAATTGCTCCCACTGGCCAGGTGGTTGCAAAATCATCTCTTTTCAGGCAGGATATTGTCACAGGGCGCATACGGCTTCGTGATGACCAGACCCTGTATCAGCGCTTTGGAGATGCACCGTTTCTTTTGACTGCGGGCATATTTATCCTGCTGTCTGCGTGGCTCTGCAGGAATGGCGCAAAAAAGGAGTTTTAATAAAATGAGTATTGCAAAAACCGATCTGAGTACAAACATCCAGGACATCAAGGACGCGCTGAAGGATATGGAGAAGCGTCTTGAACTCTTAAGAGGTTATCTTTGAGGCCGATAACGGTGATGAAAGACTGGCTGAAATAGAGAAGGAGATGCTGAAACCTGACTTCTGGGACAGTAAGGAGTCAAAAAAGATTCTGCAGGAACGCTCCATTCTCATCTCCCAGAAGGAGGCCATGGACGATCTGGATGAGCAGTTTGAAGAGCTTTCCCTGCTTCTTGAAATGGCTGAGGAAGAGCGTGATGATGCTGTAATTCACGAGGTCCGGGATGGCATCAAGGAGCTTGAAAAGGCCATAGCAAAGGCTGAGCTTGCACGCCTGCTTTCCGGTCAGCATGACAGCAATAATGCCATAATGACCATACATGCAGGGGCAGGAGGCACAGAGGCCCAGGACTGGGCGGACATGCTGCTTCGAATGTACCTGCGATGGTGTGAAAGGCGCGGCTACAAGGTGGACATGCTTGATCTCATGCCAGGAGATGAGGCTGGCATAAAGGGCGCCACCTTCATGGTGGAGGGGCCTTTTGCCTACGGATATCTCCAGTCAGAGGCAGGTGTGCACCGGCTGGTGCGCATATCACCGTTTGATGCATCTGGAAGACGCCATACATCCTTTGCATCGGTATTTGTTGTGCCTGAGCTTGATGACAACATTGACATAGAAATCAATGAAAAGGACCTCAGAATAGATACCTACAGGGCAAGCGGCGCAGGGGGCCAACATGTAAACAAGACAAGCTCTGCTGTGCGCATTACCCATCTTCCCACAGGCATTGTTGTACAGTGCCAGAACGAACGCTCCCAGCACAAGAACCGTGCGATTGCCATGAAGATACTGCAGGCCCGGCTTTACCAGCAGGAGAAGGCCAAGCAGGATGAGGAAAAACAGAAGATGCACGGTGAGAAGATGGAAATATCTTTTGGAAGTCAGATACGCTCCTACGTGCTGCACCCCTATCACATGGTCAAGGATCACAGAACCGGAATTGAAATAGGGAATGCAAATGGAGTTCTGGATGGTGATATTGACAAACTCATAGAAGGGTATCTGCAGAAAAACGCCGCGTGAAAAAATACTTCCCCAGCTCATCAATGCTCCCTGCCTCACTCCGTATGGAGACAGAGGAGCAGTGGAGCCGCTTTCTTGATGCAGCAGCCTCGGCGGACATAGACGTTTCACCTGCGCTTACTCTATCAGGTGAGGCATTTAATGTCTGGCCGTTCAGTGATTTTATTGCCCGCACCTGTATCTCCTCTCCTGAAATACTGACAGGGCTTGCTCAAAGCGGTGACCTTGATTCATCCCGGCCTGCTGATGACTGGCAGCAGAGGCTTTCCACCATCTGTTCCGGTGCATCTGATGACAGCGGCCTGTCAACTGCCCTGCGGGCATTCAGGCACAGGGAGATGGTACGGATTGCCTGGCGTGATATTTCCGGCAGGGCGGACCTTGCTGAAACAATGCAGGACCTCAGCCTGCTTGCAGAAGCCTGCCTGTCATGCGCAACCTCCCGTATTCACAAATGGCTCAGTGAGGAATTCGGAGAGCCTTTCTCCAGGTCAGGCGCCCCACAGCAGCTTGTGGTCATTGCCATGGGAAAACTCGGGGCACGGGAGCTTAATTTTTCGTCTGATATTGACCTTGTGTTCACCTTTTCTGAACACGGCCAGACTTCTGGAGGAGCAGGCGGCAAATCAATTTCATGCGAACAGTTTTTTACAAGGTTATGCCGAAGGCTCATTGCTGTAATCGGCGCTGCACGTGCAGACGGTTTTGTGTTTCGTGTTGATACCCGGCTGCGTCCCTGGGGAGACAGCGGCCCCATATGCATGAGTTTTGATGCCATGGAGTCCTATTATGAGACCCAGGGCAGGGACTGGGAGCGGTACGCATGGATAAAGGCCAGGCCTGTTGCCGGAGATATTGAAGCAGGCATGGAACTGCTTAACCGGCTGAGCCCGTTTGTGTTCAGAAGATACCTTGATTACAGCGCCTTTGAGGCCCTGAGAGAGATGAAGGCCATGATCGAGGGGGAGACCCGCAGGAAGGGCATGAGCGACAATGTAAAGCTTGGGCCAGGCGGCATCAGGGAGGTGGAATTTATTGCTCAGGCGTTCCAGCTTCTGCAGGGAGGCAGGGACGCAGAGCTCAGAAACCCGGTGCTGATGCAGGTGTTTCCAGCGCTTTACAGACGGGGCATACTGCCTGAAACAGTATGTCGTGAACTTGAAGACGCATATGTCTTTCTACGCAATACAGAGCACAGACTTCAGGAATACCAGGACAGACAGACCCAGACTCTTCCCGAGGAGCCGGGCATGCAGGATCGTGTGGCCCTGTCCATGGGCTTTACAGGCTGGGAGACATTCAGGTGGCAGCTTGCCAGTCACATGGAAAATGTACACAGTCATTTCCATGCCCTTTTCCTGCGAACAGGCGGTGAAGAAGAGACTGATCAGGCCATTAATGTGTGGCATTCAGTCACATCAGGAAATTTCAAACAGGCAGATGGCAGTTTTGACCCCGGTTTTATAAAACAGATAGAGGATTTAGGGTTTGATGCCCCTGAAACTGTGGCCACAATACTTGCGGGGATTGCAGAGGCCCGCGAGATAATATCCATGCTTCCCCAGGGCCGCAGGCGTCTCAATTCGCTTATGCCCAGGATAATACGAAGCGCTGCTGCATCTGATCAGCCTGTTCAGGCCATGAAGATAATGGCTGCAATTATCCAGGTGATTGCCAGGCGCACAGTCTATATAAATCTTCTTGATGAAAACCCGGAGGCCATAGATCACCTGATCCGGCTCTGCATGGCCAGTCCCTGGATTGCCAGCTTCATAACCAGGCGTCCTGTAGTGCTTGATGAACTCCTTGATCCCCGCACCCTTTACTCCCCGCCGGACAGACAGGAACTGGAACGCCTGCTTCAGGTAAGATTTGATTCAATTCCAGCAGATGACCTGGAGATGCAGATGGATGAACTGCGCATGTTCAGGCAGGCAACGGTGATGCGTATTGCCGCTGCTGATATTACAGGCGCCATTCCTCTCATGAGAGTCAGCGACTATCTTACGGAAACTGCTGAGGTAATCACCATCAAGGTGCTGGAAATCGCGTGCATGCAGGTGGTGGAAAAATTTATAAAGGTGCGCCCTGCCCCTGAACACTGCAGGGAAAAGTGCAGGTTTCTTATTATAGGTTACGGCAAGCTGGGAGGCATAGAGCTGGGCTACGGATCAGACCTTGACGTTGTATTTGCGCATGATGGCGCTTTCAGCAGGGAGAGCGGCCAAGAGTGCTGCGATTCCACCCTGTTCTATTCCAGGCTGGGCCAGCGGATTATTCATATTATGGCAACAAGGACATCTGCCGGAATCCTCTACAATATTGACATGCGTCTGCGTCCCGGCGGTGAATCAGGCCCCCTGGTATGCAGCATGTCAAGGCTTGAGGAGTATCTTGTTGAAGAGGCCTGGACATGGGAGCATCAGGCGCTCATAAGGGCAAGGCCGGTTGCAGGCTCTCCTGTGCTTGCAGAGGCGTTTAAAAAAATCCGTGAACGCGTACTCACAAAACCCCGCGACAAAAAAACTCTCAGGAACGAGATATGCGCCATGCGCGAACGAATGCTCAAAGGACATGGCCAGAAGGGGGATAAACATCTTTTTGATCTCAAGCAGGGCAGGGGAGGGATAGTAGATATAGAATTTATGGTTCAGTACCTGGTGCTTCTTAATGCGAGCCGTTTCCCTGAACTGTGCCAATGGACCGACAACATTCGTCTTATTGATACTCTTCAATCAGGAGGATTTCTCACAGCAAATCAGGCAGATACACTGCGGGATTCCTACATAAGACTAAGGGAGTATGTACACAGGCTTAATCTGCAGGAAAAACCTGCTGTAATACCACTGTCTGAAGTGGAGCCTCAGGTCAAAAGCGTGAGAAAACTCTGGGACAGGTTCATGGCTTCATGAAGGTTCCAAGGGTACTCAAACGAATCATACGGTTCATGCAGCGAGAGAATCTGCATACCGTAATTTTCTATGTGGTACTTCTGATAATTGTCAGTTCGGCTGCCATTACATTTTTCGAGCCGGGAATCTCCTTTATAAACGCAATCTGGTGGAGCATTGTGACTCTTACCACTGTGGGATACGGTGACATCTCTCCAACCACGCCCGGAGGCCGCATGGTAGCCATAATCATCATGTTTTTCGGAATAGGCCTTCTTGGCATCCTCAGCGCAACCCTTGCCTCAATACTGATAAGCAGGAAAATAAGGGAAGAAAAGGGCATGAATACCTTCAATTTTAAAGATCATATAATCATATGCGAATGGAATCACAGGGCCCGGGCCATCATCAGGGAACTGCGTGCAGACCCTGAAAATGAGGACATGCCCGTGGTGCTTATTGCGGATATTGATGAAAAGCCCGTACCTGATGAGAACCTCTTCTTTATCAGAGGCGATGCCAGTGAAGAGACCCTGCAGAGGGCCAATATCCCAGAGGCCAGGACAGCCATAGTTCTTGGAGATGACAGGCTTGACGCCATGGCGCGTGACGCCCGTGTGGTGCTCGCCACCCTTACCATTGAAAGTATCAGCCCCGAGACCTACACGGTTGTGGAACTTGTGGACGAGAGTAATGTGGCACATTGCAGACGAGCAAATGCTGATGAGATAATTGTGGGCAGTGAGTTCAGCAGCCATCTGATTGCAAGCGCTGCCGTCAATCATGGCATAAGCCGCATAGTGTCCGAACTTCTGAGCATCAGACAGGGAAATGATCTGATGTCTGTGGAAGTGCCGGAATCAATGGCCGGGGCCAGTTTCATAGAGGTATTTACCAGGATGAAAAAGGAACGCCAGGCCATTGTCCTTGGTATTCAGAAAGGGGCAGGTGGAAGGACCATTGCAAATCCCCCTGTTGATCATGTGGTTGCAATAGATGACAGGCTGATTCTTATCGCCAGCACGGAGAAAGCAGGGGCTTGAGGGGCTATGTTGCGTAAGCCGGCAGGCGTCAAAGGCTGGCATGAATCGGAATACTCACATAGCCGACTTTAATGGGAATTCCTCTTTTGCGGGTATGCAGCAAATCATTACCATTCTCTTGATATGTAGGCTCCCCAGATCAGGGAAATTATTCCCAGTATCACCAGCAGGACCGTAGCCTGTTTTGTGAGGCGGCGCTTCCCAAATACCATGGCATAGCCTGCCTTCAGGATATTGTTGCTTCCTGCAGCTATGAGAATGGCTCCTGCCACCTGTTCAGGCCCCACACCCTGGTAATTACCGTTCAGCAGGGAGAGAATAAAGGGGTCTATGTCTGTGAATCCAACTGTAAAAGAGAGTATATCCAGGCCGCTTTTGCCAAAATGCATAATTACCTGACGGGTGAGAACTATCATGAAGACGAACAGGAAGGCAAAGACCAGGGCCACTCCCAGTTCAAGGGGGTTGGACTTTCCCATCTCTGAATCCTGCTTTCCTCCAGCCTTTTCCTGCCTGCTCCATATCCACGCGGTAGACAGGGCAACGGCGCCCAGTATCAGGAGCGGTATTGTGATATTCCTCAGCATTGAGGGATTCAGGAATACCACCAGCATGAGCAGCCGCAGGTACATTACTCCTGATGCCGCTATGATTCCTGCATTCAGACTGGCACTTACAGACGCGGCGCTCCTGGTCTTCTTGGCAAGCACAAGGGTGGTGGCAGTGCTTGAATAGAGTCCTCCAAGCAGACCTGCAACAAGAAACCCCTGGCGTTTCATAAAGTATTTTTTCAGAATATATCCTGCATAGGATATTGACGATATGACCAGAACAGCAATGCCTATTTTAAAGGGTGAGGCAGGGATATAGGAGGAAACAGGGGTTCTGGGCAGAAGCGGCAGGATTACACCGGAGATAAACAGGAATTTGGCAATGGTCAGCATCTCCTGCCTGTCTGCCATTTCAAGTATCTGGTGTGCCAGCGGCCTGGCATTCAGGGTAAATACCACGGACACAAAGAGGAGTACCAGGAACCATGCAGGCTGCAGGACCGCAGCCGGGCCGTAGAGATAGACCACCAGTGCCACAAGGGGCTGCAGCGCACTTGACTGCCTCACCTGCAGCTTGTGAAAGAAGAATATTGCAAGCAGCACCATGATGCCTGCAAATACCAGCAGATACAGATGCATGGAGGTGTCAAGCACAGTGCACGCATAGCCAAGTATTGCAAGAAAGGTATAGGTGCGGCTGGTGCCAAAGCGCACCGGTTTTTCATCCTTGCCCAGTTCTCCCTTGCGTTCCTCGAGAAAACCGTGCAGCTCCAGCCCGGTCATAAACCCCAGCAATGTCACCATGCCGAACTGGAACCATACCTGTGACATCAGGTGGGCAATCAGGGTCTGGTCATGCATGTTTTAACCCTCCCTGTTTATTTCATCCACAGTATGTGGGATGCCTCAAGGGGGGTGGAAACCCCTTCATGCCACGGCCTTACCCTCGGCGTGTAATCTGTGGCAGGGCGTCTGTCAGGAACAGAGGCCTGGAAGATGAACCCGTTTACTGCGCCTGCCAGTTTTTCTTTTCGCTCCATGCTTATAATCTCCGGATGTGCATCAGGCCCTTCAGGATCAGCGTAGAGTTCCACAGTAAGGTCATCCGGTTCCAGGTCATCAAGATAGAGCTGAACCCTGAAAACCATCTCCTGATCCGACTGTTCCACCTCCATGTTTCCAAAGTGTATGTTTGACCAGTGTCTGTGAATACGATCACGCCACTCCTCTATCTCAATGCCTGCCCTGCCCCCGTTTACCACGCGTGCCCGCAGCGCTGCCGCAGCAGGAATGTAAAGCTCCTCTGTGTACTGACGCAGCATCCTGTTTGTGGAGAACTGCGGTGTGAGCCTTGCCATGCTTACCCGCATGTGTCGCACCCATTTGCGGGATATGCCCTTTCCGTCTCTTTCGTAAAACGCAGGCACTATCTCCTCTTCAAGGAGCTGATAAAGCTCCCTGGCCTCAACGGCATCCCATTCAGAATCACTGTCATGTTCCATGCCGTCCCCTATTTTCCAGCCTACCTCAGGACAGTATGCCTCAGCCCACCAGCCGTCAAGTTCAGAAACATTCATGCCGCCGTTTACAAGCACCTTCATGCCGCTGGTCCCGCTTGCCTCCCAAGGCCTGCGAGGCGTATTGATCCACAAATCAACCCCCTGGGTCATCTGGGCAGCCACAATCATATCGTAATCTTCGACAAATATTACCCTTCCCTGTATATCCGGCCTGTCAATAAATTTAACCCACTCTCTTATCATTGCCTTGCCTGCCTGATCTTCAGGATGGGCCTTGCCTGCTATTATAAGCTGAACCGGTTTCCCCGGCCTGTTAAGAATA
>WFRQ01000083.1 GCA_015486425.1 Deltaproteobacteria bacterium
GATCAATGCCTGGCATATCTTCAAGCATCGCCAGTGCCTCAGTAATGAATCCGATATCCATGATATAGAGCAGTACCTGCAGCAGAGGATAAGCGTAGACAGGGATATTGAAAAACTTGCTGTCTATGATGAAAATCTCAAGCTGATTTTTGAAACAGTCAGGAACGGATTCCCGCAGGCCGCATTCATGAAGTCCCATGGCAGCAGCTCTCCGCTTTCCCACAACCTGAAAGACATCGAGGTCGCGGTTGTTAAGGACAACGGTTCCACCTATCTGTGGATTGCCTCGCCAGTGCATAATATTTCAGACGTTGTTATAGGGTACGTGGAGGCAATAAAAAAGGCAGATGCCCAGGCCATAGCCAACTACAGGCAGCGCCGTTTTTTCAGTATTGCAGCAGGGGTTTTCTTTGTGCTGCTCCTTGCCCTTGCCCTCTTTCCCCTTTTCCTCAGTGCCTACCGCGATCTTAAGGAAAATGAAAGACTGCTCCTTGCCAGTAACCTGTCCACCATCAAGTATCTCGGTGATGCCATTGCCCTGAGGGACAGTGAAACAAGCCTGCATAACTTCAGGGTAACGCTGTATGCCATTGCCCTTGGTGAAGAAATAGGACTTGCGGAAGACAGTATGCGAAGCCTTATAAAAGGGTCATTTCTGCATGATATCGGTAAAATAGGCATTCCTGACAATATCCTGCTCAAGGCAGGAAGCCTCACGGACGAGGAGTTCAGGGTGATGAAAACCCATGTGGATCTCGGTTCCGAGATCGTTGGCAAAGATGCCTGGTTCAAGGATGCACTGGACGTTATAAAGTATCATCACGAAAAATTTGAAGGAAGCGGTTATCCACAGGGCGTGAAAGAGGATAAGATTCCGCTGAACGCCAGGATATTTGCAATAGTTGATGTCTTTGATGCCCTGACCTCGGATCGTCCCTACAGAAAGGCCCTGAAATTAGATAAGGCAAGTGAGATACTTCAGAAGGGAGCAGGCACTCACTTTGATGCCGAACTTCTCGATGCCTTCCTTAAGATATCACCGGAACTTTACAGGGATATTGCTCATCTTGACAGGGAGGTGCTTGAACGTCTGCTTATGGAAAAGGTGGAGTATTATTTTCTCTGATTTGTTCTCTGTTCCGCCTTGCCATGATCTCCTTCAGGACTTCCTGCCCCTTTCTTACGGATTTTACACTCCAGTCATCGAGAAGCAGCGCCTTTTCCTCCTCGGAAAGTTCCCAGACGCTCCTATGAAGCATGTCGAGTTTTTCGCGAAGCACATAGAGCGATATGGCAACAGTAACCGAGATGTTGAAGCTTTCCGTAAGCCCTGTCATTGGTATGTGAAACAGCCCGTCACACAGATCACGCAGTTCCTGATGAAGCCCCTCCTTTTCTCTTCCAAATACCAGGGCAACAGGGCGGTCAGGTTCAATCCTGTGCACAGGCACAGATGGATGTCCCTTTGATGGAGGGTCAGCTCCGAGAAGCAGGTAGCCACGCTCTTTCAGGCTCTGAGCGCAGCCATTGATGCTGGTATGCCTGTGGAATGTGATCCACTGCTGCGAGCCCTTGGTTACGCCTTTGTTTGGGTGAAAGGGGTTTTCCACCTGGAGAACGTGTATGTCCTGTATGCCAAAGGCCTCGCATGAGCGGACAACTGCGCTTATGTTGTGGGGGTGATAGATGTCGTCAAGCACCACGGTGACATGGCGGGTCCTGCGGGAAAGCGCCTGGTTAAGCGTACTTATGCGTTCCTCTGTGAGAAACGGACGCATGAGGTCTGATATCCGCTGCTGGCCAGCGGGTATTGCCTGGTGGGAGTCTCTGAATGCCTGCCGCTGTTTTTTCATTGATACCTGATTTTCGACTTTATCCGAAAATAGCTCAAAGCTGAAAGCTCAAGGCAAAAGGTAACTACTTATCCCCTTCAAAGATGAATTCCCATAACGTAAAATTGCTTTTATCTTTCAGCTTCCTACTTTGAGCTTTGAGCTAACTTTTGCTAATTCCCAAACTCCAGTTTGGGAACTGTAAATCGGAAGCTCCTGCTTCCCTTGCGCTCATACATTGTCCAAACACCAAGAGCGTATTTTCATTGTTCGTTGTGCCCGCCCAGGGAATGGGGGCTATGGTGATAATTGTTCAGGCTGCAAGGCCTGCGTTCATTACAGCACCTGTTCTGCAAGCTCCTCTGCCTGATCCACCATTTGTTCAATCATTCTCAGCCCCTGATCCCAGAACCCGGGGTCGTGCAGGTCAATTCCAAATGGCTCAAGCAGGCGGTATGGCGTATCGCTTCCACCGGCAGAAAGAAGATTCAGGTACTTTTGAGCAAATTTATCCTTTTCAGGAGTTGTGCTGTACA
>WFRQ01000084.1 GCA_015486425.1 Deltaproteobacteria bacterium
ACAGTTTCAGAACCAGTCTCAAAAAGTTACATAGCTGCAGCATGTTATGATATTGGGACAAACGGGGAATGTTCCCCATCAATCTTCCGTGCTGATTTCGACTGGTTTTCCATATCAGCCGTTTGCTGCCATGTCTGCAAAAAGTTCCAGGCTCTTCATGGCATCATCCCTGGTAATGGCATGTATGGCAAAACCCGCATGAACAATGACAAAATCACCCACCTCGGGCATTCTGTCCACAATATCAAGACGAACACTCACACTGGTGCCCTGTGCCTCGGCAAGGGCTACAGGCGGGTCAAAAAAATCACCCTGCGTGCCTGTTATTTCAACAACTTCCATGGGAACTGCAAGACACATGGCATCTACCCTCAAATCCCGTTATTCTGAAGCATATTTGCAGCAACGAAGGCCTGGCCAAGAGAGATTCCCGCATCGCTGGCAGGCACATCCCTGTTCAAATAGCATTTAATACCTGCCTTGCTGAAAAAATCCAGAAATCCCTCAACAAGTACCCTGTTCTGAAAACAGCCCCCGCTCAAAACGACCTGTGATATCCCCTCAGACCGGCTGACAAGACATGCAAGCCGTGAAAAACCAGCCACCACAAAACTGTGGAACAAAAGTGCAAACTGTCCGGGCGACATCACACCTGCACGCAGTGTTGCGTGCCATAGATGCGTCCAGTCAAGTTCCAGCATACCTGCCTTTTGTGTGATGATTCTGTCATTTTCAAAAAACTGTTTAAAGAATTTACTTTTACTCACAGGCCGGCCTTCAAGCATCGCTGTGCAGAGGGTTTCAAGCTCCATTGCTGCCTGGGCCTCGCAGGTATTTTCAAAACAGACTCCGCAGAGCGCTGCAGCAGCATCGAACAGCCTTCCAAGGCTGGATGTAACCGGAGTATTCACACCTTTTATGACCATCTGTTTTACAAAATCCATACTTTTACCCTGCACATGCCCTCTTATCGTTTCCGGAATGACTGCATCAGAGCCAAATGCCTCCACAAGCGTGGAAACAGCAGTACGCCACGGACTTTTTGCACATGCATCCCCCCCAGGAAGTCCAAACGGCTTGAGCCTTGCCTTTCTCTTAAAATCCTTCTGTGCGCACACAAGCACCTCGCCACCCCAGATAGTCCTGTCTGTGCCAAGCCCTGTTCCGTCAAGGCATATTGCCACAACTGGCCCCGTAATGCCATGTTCTGCCATGACTGACGCCGCATGGGCAAAGTGGTGCTGCACCCTGACAACAGGAAGGCCTGACTGCGTTGCAAACCTTGTGCTGAGATAATCCGGGTGAAGATCACAGGCCACTGCCTTTAACTCAAGTTCCAGCAGGTCAGACAGGTGGGAGATGTTTCTCCTGTAAAAATCAAAGGTCGCCCCTGTGACAAGGTCCCCGATGTGCTGGCTCAAATATGCGAAGTCCTGTTTAATGAGGCAAAAGGTGTTTTTAAGCTCAGCCCCGGCCCCCACTATACCTGAACCACCCGTGGGAAATGGAGTGGGAGCCGGTGCATATCCACGGGATCTTCTTATGAAAAAATGGCCTTCTGTGAAAGTTTTTATTACAGAATCGTCCACTCCAGTAAAAATATCCCTGTTGTGCATCAGAAAACCGTCCGCAATGCCTGAAAGACGGTTGAGTGCCTCCTCATTGGATGTACAGAGAGGCTCATCCCTGGGATTGCCGCTTGTCATTACAAGGGCCTCAGGGCACCCCTCTGTTCTGAAGAGCAGATGATGAAGAGGGGTATAGGGAAGCATGATTCCAGCATCTGAAATTCCAGGTGCAACAAGTGGTGAAAGAGTGCTCCCCTCTGCTTTTGGAACAAGGACAATGGGAGCCATGGGAGAAGTCAGGAGCATTTCAGAATGGTGGTCAAGCTGTGCAAGCCTTCTCGCTGCCTCAATATCCTTTACCATTATGGCAAGAGGCTTGAAAGGACGTCTCTTGCGGCTTCTGAGCCGGGAGACCGCCTCATCAGAAAAGGCGCTGCATGCCAGGTGAAAACCGCCAAGCCCCTTTATGCCAGCGACCCCGTTATCTTCCATGAGCCCGATTACCTGTTCCAGAGGATTTCCGGCAGTATTCCCCTTTGTTACATGCCTGAAAAACAGTTCAGGGCCGCATTCCGGGCATGCATTGGGCTGTGCATGAAAACGTCTGTCATGGGGGTTGTCATATTCGGCCTGACAGGTGCTGCACATGACAAAGGGCTTCATTGAAGTCAAGGGCCTGTCATAGGGAAGCCCCTTTATTATGGTATATCTCGGCCCGCAGTTAGTGCAGTTGGTAAAGGCATAGCCAGAACGTCTGTCTGACGGATTCAGGATTTCTCTCAGGCAGTCCTTGCAGGTGGCAATATCCGGGGAAATCTGCGTGCGCACCCTGCCTGCCTTATGGCTTTTCAGGATTTGAAAATCAGTAAACCCCCCGCAGGCTGCAGGTCTTGTTTCAATGGAGTTTATACGGGCAAGGGGAGGGCACAAAGATTTCAGGCGTTCACAGAAAGTTTCTATGAGCGGCCCGGTGGCCTGAAGCCTTACTGCCACGCCCTCTTCAGTATTGGAAACATGGCCCCTCAGGCCCAGTTCCATTGCAAGGCGGTAAACAAAGGGGCGAAACCCCACCCCCTGGACCATGCCCCTGATCCTTATTTCAACGCACAGGTCTGCCATGTCTTACCACACTTGAGCGTTTCACAATAACACCCATTCAGGACATAAAATACCCGGCCTGTGCCATACGCCTGCCTGTATGCGTTGAACTG
>WFRQ01000085.1 GCA_015486425.1 Deltaproteobacteria bacterium
AGGCTGGCAGTATGCAGGTTACATGTGGGCATATGCCCTGGCATGGGGTCTGTTTAACGATATGGTAAAGAAAGGCACCTTTGCCCTGCTGAGACGCAAGGGGCTGTATGCCTGAATCTCTTGAACCTGTTGGTGGATTTTTGCCTGTGACAAGGTAAGGGAGCATTCTCTGTTTGTTCCAATACCATAACACGCTGCGGCTGTGCAGGTTTTTGGGTCTGGTTCTGAAACTGTGAGAATTTATCATGTATGTGATATGCAGATTTTTTCGCATAACAGGCCTCAAAAAGCCATACTGCTGTTTCTTTGTGGTAAGAGTCTGAACAGGCAGGTAATGCTCCCCATAAAGAAGCTCTATGGCCGGGGATAAAAACAGCGCTGATCATTTCTGATTTTACTGACACCTGATTTGAGCGATTGTCCGGATTTGCTGCATATCCGCTTGAAACGCTCAATCTGCGAGATACATGCACAGGACATGAATTGAACGATTTTTCCTGAAAATTTTGCAACATTACCGGATTTTTATTTTCCAGGCCATGAGGGGAAGCAGGGTGATGCTGAAAAAAGAATATCGTAAGTTACACTGTTTGATGTCGCAGAAAGTTTTCTGGCTGATCGCACTTTCTGTAACAGGAATAACAGGCCTTCAGTACTTCAGCAGCAGGGAGTGCAGTCTGCATGAACTGTACAGGGAATTATACTCTTTCCCGCTATTTATAGCAGCAATGCGATATGGCACTAAGGGAGCCTTGATATGCCTTGCCTCGATTTATGCGCTTTATCTGCCCTACATGTTTATTACATGGCAGGGAAGCTGGAAGCAGGAGTCAGTGCGCGTGGTGGAACTTTTTTTTTACCTGTTTCTTGCCGCATGGGCCGGATATTTTGCTGACCGTGAAAAAGCTCTCAAGGCCGAGCTTGAGCAAAATCGTTTTGTTACATCTCTGGGACGAATTACTTCCGGTATTGTCCATGACCTCAAGAACCCGCTGATAAGCATCAGAGGGCTGCTTGAAAGACTGGCAAAGGGCAAGGGCGACTGCTCAAGGTATTTACCAGTTATGTTATCTGATACTCAGCTTATGGAGCGTATTGTTTATGATGTTCTTGATTTTGCCAAACCATTGAAATTGAAAAGAAAAGGTGTTGATTTGTCTGCCATTATTGAAAATGCAGTGAGAATTTGCAGGGAAAAGGCAAAAAAGGCCGGTGTAAGTTTTGATGTCAGGCTTTCAGACATTTCAGTTGAGGCGGATCAGTATCTGATAGAAAGGGCTCTTGTCAATATAATTTCAAATGCCATTGAATCTCTATCTGAAGTTTCCAGGTTGACACAGAAAGATAAAAAGATCTCCATCAAATTGGAAAGACACAACAACTCTGCACAGATTACTGTAAGAGATAATGGAAAAGGGATGGATAAGGAGATTCGAAAACACTGCTTTGAGCCGTATTTTTCCAACAAGAGAGCAGGAACCGGGCTGGGGCTCGCAATAGTAAAGAAGATAATTGATGCACATGACGGCAGAATAGATATCGCTCTTCCAGATTCCGGCGGCACAGCATTTATTATTAATCTGCAGTCATTGCCAGCATAAGGGGCTGCCTGATTTTTCCGTGCAGGGTGCACACCGCGTACCTTTAATATTATTCGTATGCTCCAGTGTTGCTGGTACCCAAACTTCAGTTTGGGTACCAACCCTGAAAGTATCTGCTCAGGGGGTACCGCATCTGCTGCGTTGTCGGGGGCTCGAAGTACGGGCAAGTACGACTTCGCCACCTCCGCCTTGCATCTGCAGCACCCTCTGAGCAGATACGTGTCAAGAAAAAAATGTTGTGTGAAAGGCAACCTTCCGTTATGGGAATCCCTCTTTCGCGGATATGCAGTAAATCCGAATAATCACTCAAATTAGTTGTTACTTGAATCCTTCCTTCTTTTTATTCCGTCATCTCGGCATAACGATATTCCTCACGAAGCTGGAGCTTCGACCCTTGAGGACTGTTATGAAATAACTGCACCCTGAATTGAGTGATTGTAAGATTTGCGGCAAATACGTTCAATTCAGGATGGAATTTGAGGCCCCTGGTCTTTCAGTGTGAGTTTGTGGCTGCTGCGCTTTTATTAACAGTACGTTTTAAAAGCTCAATTTCTCCACTACCGCCGCAATTGTATGGATAAGGCAGCTTTACGAGCAGCTCTGCGTTTGTAAAATTTCCTGTCTTGATGATATATGTATCCGTTCGACTATTGTTGGCATTGATTTTAAAATACCTGTTGTACATTTCTATACTTCCGCCGCTGGTGCTTATGGCCTGCCCCCAGACATGCATGCGGACGGTAAAGGGAGTTGGATTGGCTATCTTGTAGATTATCCTGTATCTGTCATTGTTTACTTTTTCAAAGCGAAATCTGGTGACCTGGACATTGTGCATATCGTAATTAATTTTTTTGCTCGCTGACAGCAGGCCATCCCTGTTTACCAGTTGGATAATTAAAGCATTGCCGTTGTAACAGGGATTATAGACGCAGGAATATGTAAATGTCTGGTTGACGGGTATGGGGGCATAGTTTGTCTTGGTAGAGCCTTGAACTTTCATAAGCTTTCCAGGGGTCTGGTTATAAAGGGTAATCTGCAGAATACCTCCTGGAATGGTATCATTGCCGATATTTTGGACCTTTATGTACAGTGCTTCATGATCAGGGCTCGCCTTGACGGATACTATTTTGACTTTTTCAGGGGCGAATTTGTACCTGTTAAAGTTCACATTCGGTGTCTTCACTGTGGGGATGTTCAGTTCCCTGGTGTTGACATTTGGAGGGGTAGCCCATGACGCTGCTGCCCATGCGACAGTAAACAGTAACACAATAAGTTTCTTCATTTTTTGTTCTCCTTTCTATATCAGCCGTGGACACGCGGTTATATTTTCTGCCTGTCAGTGCCCGTAAGTTGTATGATGGTTGCTGGAATACGCATATATATTTTAGAATAACCATCAATTAGCGTTCAGCTACAGGGAACAGTGAAAATTTCTGGACAGCCCCTGAGTTGAGCGTATTTGCGTATGCTGAGCCAGTTATGTAGTTGCGTGAAAAATGGTGAAACATGGGTATCTGCTCAGGGGGTACCGCATCTGCTGCGTTGTCGGGGGCTCGAAGTACGGGCACAGTAAGACTTCGCCCCCTCCGCCTTGCATATGCAGCACCCTCTGAGCAGATACGTGTCAAGAAAAAAATTGTTGTGTGAAAGGAATGATACCCATGCCTCAACTTTCCGTATCTGATTTCATAGTCATATTTACCATGATAGCAACAGGCGGTGTCTTCCTGTTTTACAGGCCGCTTGTGGAATCTGCTGCGTGGCGGGCCACCATTACTCCCCTTGCTTCAATCATGGGAAGCGGTTTCCTGGTGTGCGCCCCCCTTCTTTATGCCAATACCGGCAACTACGCAGTAATGGTCATGGCCGGGCTGCTTGCCATGGCTTATGTGATAGGGGCTGTTATACGTTTTAACATTCGTTATGGAGAACCACTGCTTGAAACCAAATCCCTGCCTGCCTTCAACCGTGTTGAACATCATCTGCATGTTGGTCACAGGAACGCGGCACACCGGGTCGCTGCTGTAGAAGCAGCCGAGATAGCTGAAAAAATATCACACTTTGCACTTGCAGGCGCATATTTCATATCTGTGTCCTATTATCTGCAGCTTCTGTCAAATTTTGGTCTCCATGCCTTTTCCATAGATACGCCCCTTTATGGCAGAGTTATTGTCACTGTTATCCTTGCTGGAATTGCCATCATGGGTGTATGGCGAGGGCTTAAGGGGATAGAACATGTGGAGGAGGTGGCAGTAGGTATCAATCTCGCCATGATTGTTGCCCTTATTGCAGGGCTTTTCTGGTTTAATGTGTCACAATATTTCAGGGGAACCTGGGTGCTTGATACCCTGTCTGTCAATTCTGATGGTGTCCACATCACACGCCTGATCATGGGGATGCTCATTGTGGTGCAGGGGTTTGAGACCTCACGTTTTCTTGGTTCTGAACATACCGCAGAAGTGCGTATTCGTACCATGAGGTGGGCACAGATCATATCATCTGTAATTTATCTTGTCTTTCTGGGACTTATGGCCATTGTTATCACCAGGGCAGGACATACCGTGGAGGATACCGGGATTACAGCCATTGTTGAACTTTCTGCAATAGTGGCCGCTGTACTGCCGATACTGATTACCGTGACAGCAATATGCAGTCAGTTTGCGGCGGCAACCGCTGATGACGCAGGTTGTTCAGGCCTGATAGAAACAATAATCAGGGGCCATATGAATACACGGTATGCATATCTCATGGTCTCAATAATGGCTGTAATCCTTACATGGCTGACCAATGTTTATGAGATTATAAGTTTTGCCTCCAGGGCCTTTGCCCTGTACTACGCACTTCAGTGCGTGGTAGCCATACTGGTGGCAAAAGATGCCCCTTCAGTTTCTTCACGTGGTCTGCGTATGTTTATGTACAGCCTGGTGCTGGCTTGCTGCGTGGCTGTGACACTGTTCGGAATTCCGGCGGAATAGCCACAAGGGCAGTGACTGCAAGATACTGACGGGAGCATTTTCTGTTTGTCCCGCCTTTTCTATTATTGCAGAGGCTGTGTGGTTTTTTGAGGCTGGTTCTGCGAGAAGACCTGCATATAACCTTCGGAAGACGTAACTACTCACCCCCTTCAAGGGGAATTCCCATAACGGAAAGTCGCTTTTCACACAACATTTTTCCTTTACACGTATCTGCTCAGAGGGTGCTGCAGATGCAAGGCGGAGGGGGCGAAGGCGTACTTCCCGTACTTCGAGCCCCCGACAACGCAGCAGATGCGGTACCCCCTGAGCAGATACCCTGCAGTCTGGTGCAAATAATTAGAAGTTCATGATATGGCTGAGACGTTCACTCAAGCCTTATTGTGGACATTGCAGTTGGCCAAGGTTGTCCTGTCTTTTATTGCACGCGTAAACCAGTAGATGTTCTCTGTACGTGCTGAATCTCGGGGTAATGTCAAGTGATTCCAGGTTGTTGAGATTTGATTTAAAAAGTTTCTCCACTCGGGAAGGCGAAAGGCCTTTTCTCGGCTCATAGGCAAGAATCCGGGACTTGAACGGCGGTGACTTCAAGACGGTTATCTTTTCTATGTCAAATCTGTCCAGGTCTCTGGCAATCTCCGAGCCTTCCATGAGCCTGAAGGTTCCTATGGAAAGGGCCTGAACCGCCCTGCGGTTTTTCTCTAAAAAGGAAAGGGTCTGAAAAAATTCCTGCTCGGTTTCTACCGGGAAGCCGAACATGATAAAAAGCAAGTTGCTGATTCCTGCTTCAAGGGCATGGTTCAATACTTTTTCCATCTCTTCTACTTTAGTACCTTTCTTCATGAGATCCAAAACCCTCTGGCTGGCAGATTCCACTCCCCACAACATCAAGCTGCATCCAGATTTGGAAAGGAGTTTCAGGGTTTTTCTGTCAAATGATTTGACAGGTTTTCCATAGGCTGCATAGCAGATGTGAATATTGCTTCTGAGTATCTCATCTGCCATTTTCTTAAATCTGCCTGGCGGGATCATTTCATCAAAAAAATTAAACAATCTCGCGTTGAACTGCCCTGACAGGTACTTGATATCTTCCACTACTTTTTGAATGGAACGTTGCCTGTATCTTTTGTAAGAGTGATGGTGCGTACAGAAGGTGCATTTTCCCCATGGGCAGCCCTTGGCAGTAAGAAGAGGCAGAACCGTTTCTGCACACATGTATTCTCCCAGTGGGAAATCTGAAAAATCCGGGGGCGGCAGCATGTCCAAGTCATTTAATACCGCAGGTTCATTGCGAAAAATCTTTTTACCTTTCCTGTAAACGAGATTAGGAATCTCCGTATAGGATTCCGGGCTGGAATTTTTTATCAGGGCAAGGAGTGCCATCTCCCCCTCTCCAGAGATAATCCCATCCAGGAAGTCACCTGTGTACTGGATGTACTCCTTTCCTTTTACCTTCTTGACGACCGGTTCTAAGAACAGACGTTCAAAGCTTGGGTCCACCCCAAATTTTGCCCCTCCCATCACAAACTGCTTATTGGTTTTCTCCTTGATTCTTTTAGCGAGAAGAAGGGCCATGAGCATCTGTGCGTCAAACAGGACAGAGCATCCGACCAGGTCCTCCCTGCAGTTCACCACAGGCATTATGAGCCTTTCCAGGAATGCAGATATACCAGAAGGTATTGGCGCACCGGTCAGGCTTTTTAGGACCATGTCAGAAACGAAGGCGTTGAATATATTCTCAAAACTCAAAAAGATCGTGGCCTCCCTGTGATACTCCTTGATATTTTTATCATCTGGCCTTACAGACCTCAGAAAATCAAAGGCCTTTTTGAGCATTTGTATAGTTTTTTCGTGATCCCAGTTGTACAGTTTAAGCTTGATTGTACCTGCTTCCAGCCACTTCAAGGCCAGATGGTAATATTCAAGGTTGAGATCCAGGCACCGTACCTGTGCCGTAGGGATCTCCTGTTTAAGAAAGGCCTTGAGCGAAGCGATTCCAAGGGGAGGAGATGTTGCTCTCGTAAACGGCGGGGTAACAAGAAGCAGGCTTTGATGACGGCTTTGCAAGTGTTTCATTGGCCTCTCTAATCGTACACGGAACGCTTCAAAATCGGAAAACAGCTCCAAGCCCCCCGTAGACGAATCTGTCCTGAAAATATTGCCTGAAATTCGCGGTGGCTGTCTCACCGGTACAATGAGAAGGGGCGACTAATTCAACTCCTGCTTCCTCAAGCCCAAGGGCTGTTAATTTTATATCTTCCAGGGAAGACCTGAAAAGGTGAAACCCACCTGAAACAAGATGCCTGTGCTCAGGCACAGCCATAACCATACTGACCACGCCGGGATGGGAGCATCCTGTCAAAATCACATTCCCCCTGGCTGTTGCAATAACCAGGGCCTGCTCGGGAACTGGATGCGGAAACACGCCGGTTGTAGAAATGCCACTGATTATTTCTGTAGGACTTGTAACAAGGTAAACTCTTGCCCCCCTGTTCTCTGCCAGGGATATCAAATCTTGATCCAGGTCAGGGGCATAGATTTCGACTTCCGGATTGGCATAAAGAAATGCAGAAAGGCCACCGGTATGGTCCCAGTGATTATGAGAAATTATGACCTTGGATATTTCTGAAGGCAAGATATCAAGCCTTTCCATGTTCTCAAGGAGGACTTCGCCGTCTGATCCTGTGTCAAAAAGGATCTTTTCAGCTCCTGATTCTATAACTGCCCCCATTCCCCATGCAGCCAAAAGCCCCTCAAAGAGATTGAAGTTGTTGAAAACTACCGTGATTTTCATTTTATTATCGTCAAAAAGTCATTCCTGGCCGTGAAACAAGGGAACAAACAGCGCTGTGCAGTTGTCACTAAACACAACCAACGCAAAAGAATAATCGGGCGACATACATCATATCCAAAAGAAATCATATCAGATTTACCCGCTGAAAAAAACAGTAAAGAGCAGATCAGGAAGGTCTGTCCAGTTTCAAAAAAGCCTCGTAATGCGGCGATCAGGGGATGAAAAGGCGGCTTCCTGCCTGGCATACCATGAAACTCAAAAAACACGCGGTCGAAAGGGAAATCCCCAGTGAGAGAAGCACCATTTTCCATGAATCGGTCTCGGACCTTATGGCCCCAGGAGTGGCGATACACGGCGTGTATGCCAATGTTAGTACCATAAATGATATAGCTGAAATCTGGAGAAAGTTTGCGTGGATGATCTCAAGCAGTCCGCCTTGACCTGTATTGTGTATTATGACCAGTGACGCTATGACTAAAAAAAGCTCACAACCCTGAGGGGGTTATGAGCTTTATTTACAAGATGGTGCCGAGAGGCGGAATCGAACCACCGACACGAGGATTTTCAATCCACTGCTCTACCGACTGAGCTATCTCGGCATTTCCAAACGCGCGGGCATTATGATGAGTAAGGGCCGGTTTGTCAACCCTTTAATCAATAACATTCTGCGAATTTTTTTCCGTTGGAAATCATTCCTTGTTAAAGGCTATTTCTACAGTGAATTGACCTGACGGCGTCTCAAAAGGCACTGCGAGGTACGGCCCGTCATGTATGTGTGTTACAGAGTGCTCCTTGCCTGAAACAATAGTGGGTGTGCCGCCCTGCAGCATCACCTCCTGGGCCTCAAGGCGTCTTCTTGCATCGCCGGATATCATATTAGTGAGTTCTCCAACAGCGTCGCAGACTTCATCATTTACTTCGGTGACAGTTGTTCCAAACAGGTTTGTTACCACTGTTGCGATACATGACTTTGAAAATGATATTGAAAGAGAACCTGTATGGTCACCTGTAATGCCTATGATGCCTGTGACTTCTCCCATGGCTGTACCGTCTTTTTTGATAAAGGGTTTCCCAGGCGTTGCTTTGATCATGGCCATGGTCTGCAACACGTTGGACGCTGCCTCCAGGAAAGGATTGATTATTTTTGCCTCCAGCACGTCTGCCTCCGGAAAAGTTATACCTGATTTGAGCGACTGCCGGATCTGCCGTATATCCGCGAAAGAGGAATTCCCATTTAACTCGGCTGCATGGGAATACCGATTTTTTTAAACGCTCAATTCAGGTCTGTTTTATAACTCTTCGGATTATTGAACCAGCGTCTTTAACCATGCCCAAACATTTTCATAGAGCCGTTCCACCTCAACGGCACTTATGCCTGCCCCATGGCCAACCTGCCTGGCAAATTCAGCAGTCATGAAGTCTCCCGGGGCGTGACCATCTGAATTTATGGTGAGCATGGCGCCGTGCCGGGCTGCCAGCCGTGCCACATGCCCGTTGGTAAGTGAGTGTCCTTTCCTGCCGGATATTTCCAGTCGTACCCCTTTTTCCGCAGCGGAAATTACGTCCTCCGGGGCAATTAGGCCCGGATGGGCAAGGATGTCCACTTCGGCTGCTATTGCGGCACGATTAGTACCGGGGATAACAGGTTCCACAATGGTTTCTCCGTGGCATACAACTATACGGGCACCAAGTTCCCGGGCTTGCCTGGTAAGGGGAGCAATCAGCTCAGGATGAACATGGGTAAGTTCAATGCCGGGTATAAGCCTGGTAGAGCTGTACCTGTTGATATCCTCAGCAGCTTTTACCATTCTGGGTATTATAAAATCTATATTTGATGAATCAGCATGGTCTGTAATGGCCACTGCATTGTAATTCATGATTTCCAGCCTTCTTACCAGTTCAGCCGGTATGAGCTCACCGTCACTGAACAGGCAGTGACAGTGCAGATCGAACATAAGCATGATTATTGTTCCTTTTCCTGTATCTGATTTGAGGGATTGCCGGATTTGCCATATATCCGTGAGAGAGGAATGCCCGTTATGGTCTGCTATACGGGGACCCCGATGACAAAGGCGCGGCGGTTAAGATTTGTGCAGACCATGTTTTAAATTTTGTACTTTATAGAATCCGGATCAAGTTCTTCCAGAACCTTTCTCCATTTTTCTGATGTGTCAGTCTGGTGGCCGTCCTCTTCTGTTCCTGCTTCGGTTGTGGCAGAGGCAGTGCTTGAAGGATGATCCAGAATTTCCTCATTGACCTTTATCTCTGCCCCGGTCCTTAGAGCAAGGGCTACGGCGTCACTGGGCCTTGCATCTACAGAGGCAGTGGAGCTGTCAGAGACCAGGGTGATGCGTGCATAGTAGGTATTGTCCCGTATATCAGTAATCTCAATACGGGGCATGTTGATATTCATGGCCTTCAGCATGTTTACCGCAAGGTCATGGGTCATGGGACGGGCAAATTCCAGTTTTTCCATCTGGGTGGCAATGGCTGTGGCCTCCAGCAGGCCTATCCATACAGGCAGTGTCCTTTCGCCATCCTTTTCCTTGAGTATGAGTATGGGAGATTTGGATGCCGGGTCAATGGTAATTGCGTGCACATACATTGTAACAGTGGTCATGGATACAAACCCTCACAGGCGACGTATGACATAAACTGCCCCTGTCAGTTGATGATTCGGCCCCTGAGCGAGTGCTTGCAGGCCCTTTCAATTTCGACTGTAATCAGTTTTCCGAGAAGGTCCCGGGTGCCCTGAAAATGCACCACGTGATTTCCCCTGGTCCTTCCCTGCATGTCAAGGCTGCTGCCCTTTCCCCTTGCTTCCACAAGGATTTCCACCTGACGGTGTTCAAGCATGGCATACCGCTCAAGGCCTATTTTTTCCTGCAGCTTTAATACAGCCTCGATCCTTCGTGTCTTGGTCTCCTCTGGTATCTGGTCATGAAACCTTGAGGCCGGAGTGCCGGGGCGGGGTGAATACTTGAATACAAATAACTGATCATATCTAACTTCTTCAAGGAGCGACATGGTCTGCTCAAAATTTTCTTCAGTCTCCCCTGGGAAACCCACAATGAGGTCAGTGGTAAGAGTAATCTCAGGACAGATTGATTTCAACATGGCAACCTTTTCCATGTATTCCTCCCGTGAGTAATGCCTGTTCATGCGTCTGAGAACCGGCGTAGCACCTGACTGTACCGGAAGGTGGATATGCTCGCACAGGCTTGGAAGCCTTCGGTAGCAGAGGCATGTAGCCTCGTCAAGGTCTCTTGGGTGGCTTGTGGTAAAACGCAGCCTTTCCACCCCTTTGACAGAGTCAGCCATTTTCATAAGTTCAGCAAAGCCTGCATGCCCCTTGAGCCTTCTGCCC
>WFRQ01000086.1 GCA_015486425.1 Deltaproteobacteria bacterium
CGTCTATGTTCTGAACGGGACCTGCCTGTGTGCGCAGAATTTCATGCGGATAAATCAGGATTTCCATATCCATGATAATAAGTGTTAAGTGAGTTTCAGGCAACCCCGTTTATAAACGTATGTATTGCGTGCTGGTGCCCAAACTCCTGTTTGGGCACCCTATGGGCTGAAGCTCCTGCTTCAAATATACCCCTGACGGGCGGATCCGATCGGTGCGCTACATGATAAAACCAAAAATAACTTGGCAATTTCGCATCTCATCTTCTGGCCATCCTGAGCCGAACTTCAATCGCAAAATCCTGAGGCGTATCCCGGCTACGCCCCTGTCAGTTTGGTTCGGGCCGCGAATTGCGCTATTATTATCACATGCAGCCTGAAAAGATTCGTACAGAGCTATGCGCCTCTGCGGCAATGGATTACAGGTATCTTCTTTCCAGGGGATATGCCGCGCCGTCTGCCCTTGAATTCGTTGGCAATCACTTCCAGTTAAGGCGCGAGGAGCGTGATTTCCTTTTCCGTGCGGTCTGTTCTCCGGAAAAGGCCCGGCTGAGACGTGCAAAATCCGTACATGTGGAGGCCCTTGCAGGCAGCAGGCTTGTCATTGACGGTTACAACTGCCTTATCACGCTGGAAAATGCCCTTAAAGGGCGTGCCCTGATCCTTGGAGATGACGGTTTTGTGCGTGATGTTGCCAGGGTGTTTCGCAAGTATCGGCCATCTGAGATTACAAGGGATGCCTGGCGCCTTGTATCATCCCTGCTGTGCCGTTTCCCCCCTGATTACACGTTTGTCTTTCTTGATTCCCGCATGTCTGCCAGTGGAGAGCTTGCTGCTCGCATAAATCGCTGGATGAATAATGACGGCGTTGCAGGCAGATGCGCCACTGTAAAATGCTCTGAAAAAAAACTTGCAGGCCTTAAGGGAATCAAGGCCAGTGCCGATTCAGTGATTATAGACAGCGCTGACAGGGTATTTGATCTGGCTGGATATATAATTGCGCGGCGGTTAAAATGCGCTCTCTTGCGGCTGCCTGTTGACGAAAGGCACGGGGTCTCATAAATTCCCAGGGCATGAGACGTCTTATCACAGCCATAATTTTTCCGTTTGTGTTTCCGTTGTCCTTTCTTTTTTTCGGTCCGCTGGCAGTTGTAGCGGCAAGGATCAAGGGGTCTGCCAGTGTGGCCCATACCGTGGCCCGGGCCTGGGCAGCAACTGTATTTGCACTGCTTGGCATAAAGGTGCAGACATCAGGGCTTGAAAACGTACCCACTGACATGCCGGTAATATTTGCGTGCAACCATGCAAGCCAGATGGATATACTTGCCCTGTACCTGGCACTTCCTGTGGAGTTCAGGTTTGTTGTCAAGGAGGAACTTTTTAAAATTCCTGTGCTGGGCCTGGCAATGCACACTGCAGGCTATGTTCCCATTAACCGTTCAGGCGGAAAGGCTGCCATAAGGAGTCTTCGGGAAGCAGCCAGGCGCATTCGTGAAGGTGCCTCTGTGGTGATATTCCCGGAGGGTACCAGGAGTCTGGATGGCAGGCTGGCAGAGTTCAAACCCGGCGGGTTTCTGCTGGCCTCAAAATCAGGCTGCCCCATAGTGCCGGTGGCCATAAAGGGCAGTCACAGGATTCTTCCTAAGGGAAGCGCGTTGTGCAGACCGGGGACCATAAGCGTGACCACCGGCAGTCCTATTCTCACAAAAAAGGACGACCGACCTGTAAAAAGAGACCAACTGATGAATGAGACATGGCATGCGGTAAATGCCATGCTTACTGAACCGAACAGCATGGAGGGCTGAAATCGCTGTCCGTGCTGTGCAATATGGCACATGGAGGCGGCAAAATGGACGCACGGATAATTAATCCTTTTCTTGAAGCAGCGACAAATGTCCTCAAAACCATGGCAATGATTGAGGCAACACCGGGCAAGCCCTATCTGAAAAAGGAGAGCCGGGCAATGGGTGATGTTTCAGGAATCATCGGCATTACAGGAGCCGCCCAGGGTTCCATGTCCATATCCTTTGAAAAGGGATGTATCTGCGCCGTGGTAACAAACCTGTTCGGGGCCTCAGTTGATGAAATCAACGAGGAGGTCAAGGACGCCGTAGGTGAAATGACCAACATGATCTGCGGAGACGCAAGACGCAGACTGGAGGGGGACGGCATAAGCCTTCAGGCTGGAACTCCCACGGTGGTTGCAGGTCAGGACCACTCAATCACCCATATCCATACCGGGCCGTGTCTGGCCATGCCGTTTGAAACGCCTTCAGGCGGCTTTACAGTGGAAGTTGCGTTTAACGATTAGTGCGAAAGTTCCTGCTTTGAGTGATTGTATCTATTCAGCGTATCTGCCAGGTGCAGGAGAGATGGAATCAGTTTTTCAGCAGGCAAAATCTTGGCGTTATTTGCGACTTGCGGTTCATTTTTTTAACCGCCCGCTTCGCTCAAGACGCAATGGACGCAAAGGGGATTACGTTTTCACCATTGGGGTAGCCAATGGTGAAAGAACCACGAACAAAATACTGAATCGTTACACATTACCGTTAACTCGCTGAACAGTTACGAGTGATTTCAACCTGATTTTGAAACGCTCAATGTCACTGCTCACCCCCTCAAGGATGAATTCCTATAACGGAAAGACGCTTTTCACATAACAATTTTTTTCTTGACACGTATCTGCTCAGGGGGTGCTGCAGATGCAAGGCGGAGGGGGCGAAGACGTACTTCCCGTACTTCGAGCCCCCGACAACGCAGCAGATGCGGTACCCCCTGAGCAGATACCGCTCAATTTAGCAAGGTTCAACTCAGGCGCTCGATAAGCCGTATGGTTCCCTGCTTGTCATGTGACCATGCAGGAAGGGCCTGGCCCATATCACGGGGCGGATCCCCTGTCAGGCGCTGAATCACCGTATCATCAGGCAGGAATCTTATGGCATCTGCCACTATCCTGGCATATTCCTCCTGTGTCAGCAGGGTAAAGGGCTGGCGCTCATACATTTCATGCAGCCTGGTGCCTTTTATTATGTAAAGATTGTGGAACTTGACCCCATCCACGCCAAGTTCTGCAAGAAGCTCCACGGTGCGCTGCATCTCCTCAATGCTCTGCCCGGGAAGGCCGAAGATTACATGCGCGCATATCAGGAAACCTGCATCCCTGGTGATTTTTACGCATCTGATAAAATCCTCAACAGTATGGCCCCTGTTAATACGTTCAAGCGTGCGGTTGTCAGCGCTCTGCAGTCCATATTCCATCCACACCATGCGTCCTTCTGCCACCCTGGCCACTGTTTCCAGGATTTCCCCTGTAACACAGTCAGGCCGGGTGCCGATGGCAAGGCCCTTTACACCTGGAAAACCTGCTGCGGTGCTGTATAACCTTTCAAGCACATCAGGAGGGCCGTAGGTGTTTGAAAACGACTGGAAGTAGGGAAGGAACAGCCTTGCCCTGTATCTTTTCCTGGCC
>WFRQ01000087.1 GCA_015486425.1 Deltaproteobacteria bacterium
GAACAGGGGATAAGCCTTCATGCAGCGGCATCAAGGGAGATTCTACCCATTCTCAGGGCAGGCATGCAGGAACTCAGAGAAAATCTTGAGGCAATGGGATTCAGATTCACAGTGGCAGATATATTTCCCATGGAAGAGGCAGACGTGGCAGAACTTGTAAGCCCGGTGGCAGCAACGGGCATGGGGGGTTCCTCACTTCATGTTACTGCATGATTTTTCAGTAAAGTTGGCTCCAGGCTCAAATGCGTAAGCTCAAAGGGCTGGAAATCAGTTCGGTCAAGACTGGAGTTTAGGGCCAGGAGTAAAGAAAGCGTTATTTTTGGATAAAACAATGACGAGGAAGGAAAAAAAATTTAAAAAGGCTGTGGCCCTGAGCTACAGGGCCGGAGAAGATAATGCACCCAGGGTCAGCGCCAAGGGACAGGGCCCTGTTGCTGAAAAAATAATTGAACTTGCAAGGGAGGCCGGTGTCCCTGTTCGGGAAGATGCTGATCTGGTAGAAATTCTGTCGCACCTTGATCTTAATGCTGAGATACCCCCTGATACCTATGTGGTGGTGGCAGAAATTTTGTCATGGGTTTACAGGATGAACAGCAGGGCTGGAAAGACAAATGACAGATCGTTCAATTCAGGTACCGGATAATGGGAGCATTCCCTGTTTGTCCCAATATCATAACGTGCTGCGGCTGTGTAACTTTTTGAGACTAATTCTGAAACTGTCATGAGGTGTCACCAACGTTATATGCAGGTTTTTTCGCAGAACCATTACCCGCTCGTTCCCAAACTCCAGTTTGGGAACGCACAGCCGGAAGCTCCAGCTTCCATACATGGACAGGTGACCCACCCTGCAGGTATCAATAAGGAAAGAGGCAGGAGCTTCAGACCAATGGGTACCCAAACTGGAGTTTGGGCACCAGCCAACTGACACCCTGATGAAACACTCCACCATAGATAAAGACCTGCCGGTTTCATGCCCTGGTTTCCCCTTGCCCTGACTACTGCCTTTCTTACCGCAGCCAGTGATGCCCTTACAAAGGCGTATCTGAAGCCGCTGGGCACATTCAGGATGGCTGCAGGCAGGGTGCTGGGCCCTGTATTCTTTCTTCTCCCCCTGCTGCTGCTCTCTCAGTGGCCATGCCTTGACTCCACGTTCTGGAAAACTGTTGCTCTGCTGCTTCCCCTTGAAACCATTGCCCTGATTCTTTACATGGAGGCCCTGCGGGTCTCACCCCTTTCTCTTACCGTTCCGTTTCTTGCATTTACTCCTGCCTTTATGGTAATTACCGGCGCACTGATTCTTGATGAGCAGCTTGGCATGCAGGGCATAGCAGGCATTGTTCTAATTGCTGTGGGAAGTTACAGTCTTCACATAGGGAGCATGAAGTCAGGCTGGACAGCACCTTTTAAAGCCATATTCAGGGAAAGAGGCTCTGTGCTTATGCTTCTTGTGGCCTTCATCTACTCTATTACCTCGGTGCTTGGAAAGCTTGCCATTCAGCATTCCAATCCCATGTTTTTTGCCTGTTTTTATTTTATAGCCCACGGAATATTTGCCAGCACGATCCTTTCCCTCTTTTTCCGTGCCTATCCCATGGAGGTGGTACGTAAAAGCCCTGCAGGTGTCCTGTATGTGGGCATGGCTCAGACGGTAATGATTATTACTCACATGTGGGCAATAAGCCTTGCCCCTGCGGCATACATGATTGCAGTAAAGCGGCTGAGCGTCCTTTTTGGAGTGCTGCTCGGTTATCTGTTTTTCAGAGAGGAGGAGCTGGCCAGCCGTCTTATCGGTGCCGGGCTCATGGTAGCTGGAGTTTTTATGATTGCGCTTGCGTAATGCCAAGCTCAATTCAGGGGTTCCATTTTAAAATTACCCCTTGTGGCATATTTCTTGAAGTGTATCTTTATCTGAGGAATGCAGGTATTACAATGCGGCTTTGAGGCAGGTCTGTCCCGCGGCACGGGCAGTCTTCCGGTTTAACAGCTCCTGTGCTTCAGGGGCCATCAGTACATGGAGGAGTGGAAAATGTTTGATTTACTAAAGCAGAAGTTTGCCAATATTACCATTCGGCAGCGTCTCTTAATGCTTAACAGTTTTGTCTTTGCTTTTATCATTGTCCTTGTTTCAGCCTACTCCCTGCAGATACTTTCGCTGGAAAGGAAGTTAGAGAGCATAGAACGGGTAAACAGGCTTCTCAGTAATGTCCTCGAGGTGAGAAGATATGAGAAGGATATTCTGCTTGGAGTGGGTAAAAACAACCTGGAAAATCTTGAGTATTATCTCAAGGTTGTGGAGCAAGAATCCTCTGACATGGTTGATGAGATAAAAAAGCTTGCCGGACAGCAGGGATATCATGATTTCAAGGCGGCTCTTTGCAACTATAAGGAAATTATTGATAAATACTCAAAACAGGGCGGTGAGCTCAAAGGTGAGACACTGCGTATATATGGCAAGGCCATGGTGGATTTCTGCAACACCATTTTGAAGGTTCGAAACAGGCAGGTTCATGAGGGCCTCATGATGATTCTGTACGGGTTTACTATTATACCTGCCTTTCTCCTGGCTCTGCTGATTGTGGCCGTGCATATACAGACCCGTAATGTCTTGAATCGACTTGAAATTATTCAGAAGGCAACCCATGACCTCATGGAGGATAAATTCAAGCCCATAAAGGATGATACGGGGATAAATGATGAAATTACCAATCTCATCCGTGCCTTTAACAAGATGGCCAACGACCTTGATATCAAGCAGGAAGAGGTGTTGCAGGCCAAGAAACTTGCGGCAATCGGCACGTTTTCTTCAGGGATTGCCCATGAACTGAACAATCCCCTGAACAATATTTCCCTCTCTACTGACACGCTTCTCGAAGAGTTCGACTCCATGGACAAGGAGGAGATCAAAGAAATTCTCGAGGATATAATGACACAGACCGAGAGGGCCAGTAAGATAGTCAGGAACCTGCTTGAATTTTCAAGAGAAAAGGCCCCGTCCATTTCCCTTTTGAAAATAAAGGATGTGATTGACAGCACAGCGAGGCTCATTGATAATGAACTGCGCATCAAAAGTGTTCATCTCGAACTGTGCGTTGGCGAGAAACTGCCAAAGATACTGGGTGACGCCCATAAGCTGCAGCAGGTTTTCCTGAATCTGTTTATAAACGCCATACAGGCCATGCCCAAGGGCGGGCTGATTCACGTTGAAACACGGGAGGAGCCAAAGGGCTTTATCCGCATAGACGTGAGCGATTCAGGCGAGGGAATCCCCCAGGACCAGATTGACAAGATATTTGATCCGTTTTTTACTACAAAGGCAGTAGGTCAGGGCACGGGTCTCGGGCTATCCATTGTCTACAGCATCATAAAGAAACATGGTGGTCACCTTGAGGTAAAGAGCAAGCCCGGTGTTGGAACCACCTTCTCCATCTTCCTGCCAATAGCAGCATCCCAGGAAGGACAGGATACGGAAAATAACGATTCTGATGCAGGAAAGAGTTCTGAAAATAGCGGTAATTGATGATGAAAAGAGCGCAAGGGACAGTATAAAGCGTTTTCTTGAAAAGGACGGGTTCAGGGTTGAAACCTATGCTGACGGGCTCTCTTTTTTAAGAGATATCCGCGCTAATCCATGCAATATTGCCCTTATTGATCTCCAGCTTCCTGACATAAACGGCCTCGATGTCCTGGAAAAGCTCAAGGAGCTTTATCCGGATGTCGAGGCCGTTATCATAACCGGACACGGCAGCATAGAAACTGCTGTTGACGCCACGAGAAAGGGCGCATTTCACTACCTCACCAAGCCCTGTCGCAAAAACGATATATGTACCATGGTTGATCGCGTAAAAGAGAAGATTTTCATGCGCGACGAGAACCACAAGCTACAGGACGCCATGCATGGTGACGGCCTTATTCCGGGTTTTGTGGGTGCAAGCCCTGCCATGCAGGAGATATTCAAGATAGTCCAGAAGGTGGCCATGGTGAACTGCAATGTCCTCCTTGAGGCTGAAACCGGTACAGGCAAACAGGTCGTAGCAAAGGCTATCCATGAACTGAGCCAGAGAAAGAAAAAGCCCTTTGTCTATTTTAACTGCGGCGGCTTTACGGAGGAGCTTATCTGCAGCGAACTGTTTGGTCATGAACGTGGTGCATTTACAGGGGCGACTTCCACCAAAAAGGGGCTGTTTGAAACAGCCTCAGGCGGAACGGTTCTCCTGGACGAGATAGGCGAAATGTCCATGTCCATGCAGGTAAAACTGCTGCACGTGCTGCAGGAACGTCAGATAATCAGGGTGGGTGGCAACCGTGCCGTTGACCTGGATATCCGTATTATTGCCGCCACAAACAGGGATCTCAAGCGGGCAATAGATCAGGGAGCCTTCAGGGAAGACCTGTATTACAGGCTGAACGTGGTGAGGATACAGCTTCCCCGTCTGTCAGACCGAAAGGATGACATACCGCTTCTCGTGGCCCATTTCATCAGGAAATTCAATGTTTCCTTTGACAAACAGATTAAGAATATCTCTCCAAGTGCCATGAAGCACCTTATGCGCTACAGCTTTCCCGGTAACGTGCGGGAACTTGAAAATATGATTCAGAGGGCTGTGGCCCTGTCAGACGGTAGTGAGATTACCCTTAAGGACCTGCCCCAGACCATACGTGATCTTGCGTGGGGGGATGTTGATGAAGATACACTTATTCCCCTCGAAGAGGTGGAAAAGCAGCACATTTCAAAGGTGCTGGAAAAAACCGGCTACAACAAGAAACTTGCAAGTACCATACTGAAGGTCCCGCGAACCACACTGTGGCGCCGCATGAAACAGTTCGGACTGGACAGAAAGGGCGATAACTGATCATCATAGATCAAGCAGCTTGCTTCCCCGTACCGCCTTACACTGCATTCCATTACCGGAACACACCATTTCCTCTCCCTCCTGACATCCCCACTCCCCCCTCAAGGATGAATTCCCATAACGGAAAGTCGCCTTTCACACAACAATTTTTTTCTTGACACGTATCTGCTCAGAGGGTGCTGCAGATGCAAGGCAGAGGGGGCGAAGTCGTATTTCCCGTACTTCGAGCCCCCGACAACGAAGCAGATGCGGTACTCCCTGAGCAGATACCGGGAAAAAATCACATCAAATTATATATAAGTGGCTTTTTACTGTTTTTCATTTTGAAACATTGTGTTATGTTGAATTCAGTCATACCCTTGAGAAACAGGGATGCTTCAGCCTGCCTGTTTTATTAGTTTCATTTTGAAACGCGGGCATGCCCGGTGTTTCATGTTTTTGCGATAAGAGGTGAGCAGATTACTGTTAATTCATCTCGCCCTGTTTCAAGGTTGTTAACTGGTTGTATTGACGAAATAATTTTTTTAGAATCCCTCTTTTGTTTTTCACGTGCCGTGGCACTATGGTTGCAATTAGAGCAGTACAGATGAGATTTGCCTTTCGTCCAGGTAAACCCCGTTGTGAAACATCAGCCCGGTGTTTCAGAGCGCATGGTACCTGCCGGTTTTGAGGAAGGAACCGGTCAGGGAAGCTTTTAGTGCTCATGCGCCTCTCAACATTGCATGCTGAATTGAAAAATTATTCAGGGAGGAGAAAATGATCCGTATCAAGCCGCCGAATTCGTCGTAAAACAGCATACCAGTAAAAAAAACGGCCCCCTTCAAGAATGCCGCGTTCTGTCATGAAAGCATTGCCCTGCGGTATGAAGGGATCAGGGAACTGTTGCTTCTGAATTAACGGTCAACATGCACTGCGCTGGCCTGTACTTTCCATATCAGCCGGTGCTTCATGGCCAGGGGGAGCAACATGAAAGCAATTCATGCACGCCATCACCAGCCTGCTGAATTGTCAGTATAGTTGTATATTTTTTCAAAGGGGAGGACTAAAAAAATGTTTCACATGTATCTTCCAATTGCTGGAAACAGCGTAAATATCTTTATTATTCTGGGGCTTGGAGGCTTTGTCGGTCTGCTTTCTGGAATTTTTGGAGTAGGCGGCGGCTTTCTCATGACACCCCTGCTGATAATGTTCGGTATTCCCCCGACAGTGGCAGCGGCATCTGACTCCAACCAGATTGTCGGTGCTTCAACCTCTGGGACCCTGGCCCACTGGCGGCTGGGTAACGTTGACTACAAGATGGGCCTGCTCCTCCTGGTAGGCGGTATCATAGGCGGTGCAGTCGGTGTTCAGGTAATCAAGGTACTGAGGGCCTTGGGAAATGCTGATTTTCTCATTAATATCACTTATGTAATCATGCTTGGCGGTGTCGGCTCCTACATGTTCTGGGAGAGCCTGCAGGGCCTCAAAAAAGATAAAAACCCTCCAAAAGAGGTAGAAGAAAAACCTGCCAAAAAGGAGTCGGGTTATGCCCGCGCACTTGCGTCCCTGCCATTTCAGACTGATTTTGAAAAATCAGGGACCCGCATCTCTGCACTCCTGCCCCTTATATTCGGTGTCCTTGTAGGTGTTCTTGCAGCCATAATGGGTGTTGGTGGTGGTTTTGTCATGGTTCCTGTCATGGTTTACCTGCTCCGCATGCCCATGCACGTTGTTGTAGGGACCAGTCTTTTCCAGATACTCTTTACCTGTGTCAATGTTACTGTTCTGCAGGCCTACAGCAACCATACTGTTGACTTTGTTCTGGCCCTTCTTCTTCTTCTTGGCTCCACCCTTGGCGCGCAGATTGGCACCAAGATCAGCAAGAGGCTGGAA
>WFRQ01000088.1 GCA_015486425.1 Deltaproteobacteria bacterium
AGTAAACATGGTTTCTTTTGCTTTGAGCCTTGAGCTTTGAGCTATTTTCACGGTAACTGCCATTCCCGGCGCGGGCACAACGAACAATGAAAATACGCTCTTGCAGTTTATTAAATTGTGTGCTCAAGGAAGTGGGGAAGCAGGAGCTTCCAGTTTATAGTTCCCAAACTGGGGTTTGGGAACCAGCAAATTAGAGCTTCTTTTACTTTGAGCCTTGAGCTTTCAGCTTTGAGCTATTTTCGGATAAAAAAGGAATAGAACGGGAATCAGGAGTTTAACACACAAATGCATCAGGCATTGAGAAAGATAATATTCAGGGCAGGGCTTCCGATTCTGATAATCGCGGTGGGTTTTGTCATAATGAAAACCCTGATTCACAACAGGAAGGCCCCCCATAAGATAAAACGCACTGTTCAGGGCATACTGGTGGAGACCAAGGTGGCAAAACCCGCGGACTGCCCGGTAAAGGTACAGGGTACAGGCATTGTAAGGCCAAGAAAAATCATTGACATAGTGCCGCAGGTAAGCGGCAAGGTGATTAGTGTTGCCCCTGACTTTGTGCAGGGCGGCATGTTCCGCAAGGGCCAGGAGCTGTTCCTTATAGAGCCTGTGGATTATGAGCTGGCCCTTGAAACTGCCCGGGCCCAGCTTGCCCGCGCTGAACTCAACCTGGATATTGAAAAGACCAGAGGGGATATTGCCCTGAAGGAGTGGAAAAACCTTGATAAAAAGCCATCAGGCACGGAACCGCCCCTTGTTCTCAGGAAACCCCAGCTCAGGGAGGCCCAGGCCGCATTTGCGGCAGCCAGGGCTGCTGTGCGCCAGGCAGAAATAAATCTTGACAGGACCAGGATTCGAGCGCCGTTCAACGCGGTGGTAAAGGCGGAAAATATTGACAAGGGCCAGTATGTAAGACAGGGGGTAAAAGTGGGTACACTCACCGGAACGGATATTGCTGAAATAGTGGTGCCTGTCTCCCTTGAGGATCTTGAATGGATAAAGGTCCCCGGGATCAGCGGCGACGGCCACGGCTCTGCGGCTGTGGTTACGGTCAGTTCCAGGAACAGGGGGTACCACTGGAAAGGCGCTGTGGTAAGACTCCTCGGAGATGTTGCCCCCAAGAGCCGCATGTCACGCGTTGTTGTCGATGTGCATAACCCCTTCAGGTGCCCTGATGCAGGCGGCGGTTGCAATATCCGTCTTGCGGACGGCCTGTTCGTGGATGTTGATTTTGTATGCGGAATACTTCATGGCGTCTATGTACTGAAACGAAAAGCCCTGCGTGACAATGATACAGTGTGGATAATGGATAAGACAGGCAGACTCAGGATACGAAAGGTCCACGTGGCCCATTACCAGCAGGATACTGTAATCATCGACAAGGGACTTCAGCCTGGAGAGCAGGTGGTGCTTACCTCGATACCTGGCGCTGCTGAAGGAATGCTGCTCAGAACCGCGTCAGGTCCGGATGCAGGAGGAGATGCCAGGTGAAGGCTGCTCTCAAATGGATGGCTGAAAATCACGTGGCAGCCAATCTCCTCATGATGGTCTTTGTGGTGGGCGGGCTCTTCATGCTCATTAACATAAGGCAGGAGATATTCCCGGAGGTCATGCTTGATGCCATCCAGGTAAAGGTAGTGTATCCAGGGGCCACGCCGGAGGAGGTGGAAGATGGCATTATCCTTCAGATAGAGTCCAACATCCGGGGGATTGAGGGAATTAAGCAGATAAAATCCATTGCGGCAGAGGGGTATGGCATAGTGACTGCCGAGCTTCTATCCGGAGTTAATGCCGACCGCATCCTGCAGGATATAAAGAGCGAGGTTGACCGTATCATAACCTTTCCGGAGGATGCTGAAGAGCCTGTAATTTCAAAACTGGTCAACAGGCGCCAGGTGCTTTCCCTCATTGTGTACGGCAATTTGTCTGAAAAATCCCTCAGGCAGCAGGCTGAACTCATACGTGATGACCTGCTTGACCTTCCAGACATTACCCAGGTCTCAATAGGCGGGGTAAGACCATACGAGATAGACATAGAGATACCTGAAGATACCCTGCGCAGATACGGCATAACCCTTGAAGATGTGGCCCGCAGGGTAAGAAAGGCGTCCCAGGACATACCTGCAGGGGTGATCCGTACTGAGGGAGGAGAAATCCTCATCAGGACCAAGGAGAAGCGCTACACAGGCAGGGAGTATGAATCAATAGGCATCATCAGCCTGAAGGATGGCACAGAGATAACCCTTGGCGAAATCGCAGACGTGCGGGACGGATTTGCCGAAACAGATACATCAGCCCGTTTTGACGGAAAGCCCGCGGCAATAGTCACGGTTTTCCGCGTAGGAGATGAACGGCCCATAGCCATCTCTGACGCTGTAAAAAAGTACATGCGTGAGCGACAGGCACAGCTTCCGCCAGGCGTTGGCCTTGCCATCTGGCATGACCGCTCCGAGGTGCTTAAGAGCAGGATGCAACTGCTTGAGAAGAACGCACTCATGGGGCTGGTGCTGGTTTTTTTCACGCTGAGCCTGTTCCTGCAGATAAGACTTGCACTCTGGGTCATGCTTGGCATACCCATATCGTTTCTTGGCGCCTTTTTCCTCATGCCGGTAATGCATGTGACAATAAACATGATATCCCTGTTTGCCTTTATCATGGCACTTGGCATGGTGGTTGATGATGCCATTGTTGTGGGTGAGAATATTTTTGAGCACAGGCAGCGGGGCGAGGGCTATCTGCAGGCTGCTGTAAATGGCGTGCAGGGCGTGGCAGTGCCTGTAATCTTTGCGGTTCTCACCTCTGTAACAGCGTTTGTCCCACTGATATTTGTCACAGGCGTCATGGGAAAGTTCATAAGCGTGATACCCCTTGTGGTAATAAGTGTGCTGAGCATATCTCTTGTGGAATCGCTGTTTGTGCTGCCTGCGCATCTGAGCCTTGAACATGGGCTGAATGTAGAGGACAGGGAGCCTGGCAGGATTGAACGTATGAGGCTTCAGGTGAACACGTGGTTCCAGGCATTTATTGACGGGCCTTATGCCTGGTTCCTTGGCCTCTGCATCCGTTACAGGTACGTGAGCCTCGCTGTGGCAGTAGCTGTACTTCTGGTGAGCGTGGGGCTTGTTGCAGGGGGAATAATAAAATTCCGCTTTATGCCCAAGGTTGATGGTGATGTAATAAAGGGGCAGATAAAGATGACCGTGGGCACTCCGGTTGAGCGCACACTGTCTGTTGAAGAGTATATTGAAAAAAAGGCAAGGGAGGCTGTGGCAGAGCTTGAAAAAGACAGCACTACCGGAGAGACCCTGCTGCGCCATATATTTTCTGTTGTGGGCGGCACCATGCCAAAGGGCGGACCAACAGGGGCTGCGGGCATTTCAGGCTCAAACCTGGCAGAGGTGGCCCTGCTCCTTACACCGGGAGAGGACAGAACCATTCCCGCATCTGTCATAGAATCCCTGTGGCGCAAAAAAATTGGCGATATACCAGGCATTGAAGCCCTTTCCATTGATTCCGACATGGTTCACATGGGTGCAAACATTGATATTCAGATTGCCCACAAGGATTACAATGTACTCATTGCGGCAGCAGACCGCCTGAAGGAGGCACTGGCGCAGTACCCAGGGCTTGGAGATATCGCGGACTCCCACTCTGAAGGCAAGAGAGAGATAAAGATAAGGCTTACCAGAGAGGGACGTGTCCTTGGAGTAACGGAGGAATCCCTTGGAAGGCAGATAAGGGCTGCGTACTACGGCGCCGAGGCCCTGAGGTTTCAGAGAGGCCG
>WFRQ01000089.1 GCA_015486425.1 Deltaproteobacteria bacterium
CAGTTTGGACAGCGGACCTATGACATCCCTGGAGATAATGCCAGGCTTCGCGTAGGGAACCTTCTGGACAAAAACAACGGCTTCCCCACCGGCGGCATGCTGCTTTACAGGTCCCAGGGTATCAACGTAAACGGTACTGTTGACATGCTGGGCATGAAACAGTTCCTGGCATACTGGGCTGGTATTTACAATGGGCGCGACACGAGAGGGCTGACCAACGGCAGTTCTGATATGCTTTACGTGGGCAGGCTTGGCATCAACTTCCTGTCAGGGTCAGACCCAAAGGGGCCTCTCGGTCCCAAGGGCCTCAAAAACTACTTCATGCAGGGTGATTACGGTTACAATACCAAGCCGCTGGCATCCTTCGTAACTGCAACCTTTTATAACAGAAGCAAAGTACCACGGTATTATAACTCTACTTTCGACAGCAAGGATTCTTTCAATAGAGGCACGGTTCAAAAGACGAATTCTGAACATGATACCGATAATTACGGCTTAAATGGCTGTTTCCTGTTCAGGTACATGGGGTTCTCAGCAGACCTGGAAGCAGGCTGGGAAGAGTTTGAGCAGAAGAGCACATCGAATGTTAACAAGGCTTACTGGGACCGCTGGGGCGCCAGGGCAAACCTTGGCTACTTCATAGTTCCCAGGAAGTGGGAAGTTACATTCAAGTTTGCGCACATGAATCGTCTGGACGACGCTGATGCCGTCAAGAGCCTTGAGAGTGGTCTTGGCCTGGTTGAACTTGATGACGGATATGCAGTTGAAAAGGACATGCAGCAGTACAGGGCTGGTGTTAACTGGTATCTCCATGGTTTCAACCAGTATATCAGCGCAGAGGTTGGGTTGTTCCACAGGAACTTTAGCCGTATTTCCAGCTCGGAAGCATCTGCCCTAAGCTTCACCGAGCCTATTTCTGATGCCGACGACAGCCAGGATGATATCCGCTTCAGGATTCAGTATCAGCACTGGTTCTAAAACATGACAGCATAAGCTGCATTAATTATATCAGGGGGCCTGAAAAGGCCCCCTTTTTGGTTTCAGGGCCACATACTATTCAAAGGGGAGCGTTCCCCGTTTTTCCCAATATCGTAATGTGCTGCGGCTATGTAACTTTTTGAGACTGGTTCTGAAACTGTTATGAGGTCTTTCAAACGTTCCATGCAGGGTTTCTCGCAGAACAAGCCTCAAAAAGCCACACAGCCTCCACAAGAATAGAAAAGGCGGGACAAACAGGGAATGCTCCCATTCAAAGCCCCTCACTCTCTCCTGAACAAATCCAGGAAATCATGCAGAGGCATGACCTGGATTCCCTTTTCAATTGGATACGCTTCATCCACAGGCGAAATAATATACGCTTCATCAATTTCAAGGTCTCTAAGGGCTTGATAGAAACCTCTTCCCGGTCGGGGCGCTGTTGCCACTTTGCACTCTACTGCAATGGTTTTCAGACCTTTTTCCATGATCAGGTCGATTTCCACCCCTGATCGGGTTCTGTAAAATGCGTGACGCCAGGCAGGAGTTCTGGAAATTATGGATTCTATTACCAGGCCTTCCCATGAAGCGCCATAAACCGGGTGCCCCAGTAGATCATTGTGCGTCCTGATATCGAGTAGTGTGTGAAGAAGTCCTGTGTCTCGAATATATATCTTTGGAGATTTAACAAGTCTTTTTTTCAAATTTGGAATATGCGGTGGGAGAACACGAAGGATAAATGTCTCTGCCAGGATATCGATGTATGATTTTACTGTATGGTGACTGACCCCGAGAGAAGTCCCGATACTGGAAGCATTCAGCAACTGTCCATGTGAATGGGCGCACATGCGCCATAATCTTCCAATGGAGTGGGAGGGAATGCGAAAGCCAAGCTGTGGAATGTCACGCTCCAGGAATGTTCGAATAAAATCCTCACGCCACTCATAACTTGTCTGAATATCGGCCAGAAAACTTCGAGGGAATCCGCCTTTTAACCACAGGGAATGAAGATGTTCGGCTCCTGTCTCATCAATAATAAACGGGGTCAGCTCAAGATAGCTTATCCTGCCGGCCAGAGATTCGCTGCTCTGCCTTATCAGGTCGCGGGACGCAGAACCAAGGACAAAAAACCGGCCATTTTCGCCTTCAGCATCGAGAATAGGCCTCAACTGGGAAAACAGCTCAGGCACAAGTTGTATTTCATCGAGACATATCAACTTGTTCCTGTTTAAGGCGAAAAAAGTTTCCGGATCACGCAGCTTATTGGCATCCGCAGGCCTTTCAAGGTCCAGATAGAGGGCATTATCCATCCTGGCCATCATATGCCTTGCCAATGTGGATTTACCACACTGCCTTGGGCCCAGTAAGGCAACTGCAGGCATGTTATGCAAGCGCCTCAGGACGTATGATGTGAGAAAACGCGGTATATAACCTTGCATATTGGAAGTATAGCTTCCAATCAGCAAAGTTACAACATGATAAAGCGTATTTATTCACGTGTCATCAAACGAAACGCTGAATAATTAGTAACTTCTCAATAAGTGGTGACAAGTCACCGCATTTTTGTTTATGGATTCCGGATAGCAACCAGCCGGAATGACGGAGGCGTGACACGTTCGTGCTGGTGCCCAAACTCCTGTTTGGGCACCCAATTGACAGAAGCTCCTGCTTCATTCCTTTTAATACCGGCTGTGCGGCATTACCTGCCCTTGTCTGGAAGCTGGAGCTTCCGGGTATGCGTTCCCAAACAGGAGTTTGGGAACGA
>WFRQ01000090.1 GCA_015486425.1 Deltaproteobacteria bacterium
GAGCCTGGAATTTCAAGACGGGAGTCAGGTCGTATTTTCATGGAAAAGGCGGAAAGTTCAATTTCCAGTGACATCCCCATAGTTATTTACAGGATAAATCCTGATGGAGACGGGCTGAAAATAGCCCTTTACAGCAGCAGAAGCCCCGATTACCTGGTGTTTGCCCGGTCAGACACGGCACTCAGTACTGTCTCAGCACCTGAGTTTTTATTGATTACCTATGAGAAGAGAATTAAGGACGCTGAAAATGCCCTGTCCGCACGCACCATTAAGAGAATGGTTAAGGGACTGGTCCACAGCAGACAGGTGGCGGCAATGCTGGTATTGGCTGACAGGTGACTAAGGGGCTGTCCAAAAATAACTTACCGATTTCGCATCTCATCTTCAGGCCATCCTGAGCTGAACTTCAATCACAAAATCCTCAACGTAGCCCGGCTACGCCTGCGGTTTTGCTCAATCAGTTCAACTCAGCCTGACCTAAATCTGAGCGCGCTCTCATCCAACTTATTTTGGGACAGCCCCTTACCTATACTTCGAATAGCCCTTCCCATTGCCATCAGCGGGAAATAGTGGCGGTAAAGGTTGTAGTTAATCATGAAGCCCCTTGAAAGCTCCCTGCCCTGGTCGAGCTCACGGCGCCTGGCAATATCTGTGCGCTCTCCAACGCCGTAACCTGGAAACCCCGTACCGGTGTACCAGGGCTCATCCCAGGTCCCATCCTCCCGTTGTGTGGCTGTGAGCCACGAGAGCCCCTTTTGTATATGAGTTTCATATCTGTTCCCGCCTGTAGCAAGCAGTGCCATGATGGCCCAGGCAGTCTGGGATGCCGTGCTCTCTCCCTTTCCCCTGAAGGTATCATCCATATAGGATGCGCAGCTCTCTCCCCAGCCGCCGTCAGGGTTCTGGTGGCCTGCGATCCATTCAGCAGCTCTCCTGACGTATGGAGCGTCCATGTCCTCGCCTGCTGATTCAAGGCCGGGAAGCACTGCCGCGGTTCCATAGATGTAATTTACACCCCAGCGGCCAAACCAGCTTCCATCCTCCTCCTGTTCACTCTTGATGTAGTCAAGCGCCCTTGCCACAACCGGATGCTGGATATTTCTTCCAAGCAGCCCCATTGCCTCCATGACATGACCGGTCACATCTACACTTGGCGGATCAAGGGCCTCACCAAAGTCAGAAAATGGAATTTTGGTAAGCAGTTTGCCATAGTTGTCCCTGTCAAAAGCGGCCCAGCCGCCATTGGAGCACTGCATGGCATCTATCCATTCAAGCGCCCGCTTTATGGCTGCATCAACCTGTGCCCGTAATTTCCCTTCAAGGGTACCTGGAAGTTTCATAAGCCTTGCAAGCACAATCAGTGCCACTGCAGTGTCATCAACATCAGGATACCAGGTATTTGCCCTTTCAAACGCCCACGCTCCGGGCTGGACACCCCTTACCTTGACCTGCCAGTCACCCTGCGAGGTTATAAATTTGCTCATGACCCATTTAAGCGCCCTCTGCATGGATTCGGACTTTTTGAAGTCAAGGCCGCAGTCAAGCTGTGCCAGCATGGTCAGAAAGGTATCCCACACTATGGACTCGCTGGCGCAGATGTATCTGCCGCCATTTTTTTCAAAGGACCAGTGGTTGTCAAAGGCCTGGAGTCCTTTTGCAATCACCGGGTGATCATGCAGAAAACCCTCGGTATGAAGAGCCATGAGAGAGTAGATAAGCGGCGGCTGTATGCCTCCCCATACACCATCAGCGTCCTGGTGTCTGATTATCCAGTCCACACATACCCTGATAGCAGTCTCTCTGAATGGCCTTACAGGAAAGGAGGTGTAGGCATTAAGCAGCCTGTCTGTCATGAAGAAAAGGCTCTCCCAGCTTGCAGGGCCATGTTTGCGTTTAATCCTGAAGTCAAAATTTTCCCGCCCATGCGGAAAGAGCTCATCAAGGCGCTTTTCAGGAGGAAGGGGGCTTGAAGGCCGTCTGCTGCAAAGTATGGTAAGCGGCATTATGGTGGCCCTTGCCCAGGAAGAAAAGTGGTAGATATTGAACGGGAACCAGAGGGGCTGAAATATCATTTCAGGCGGCAGGGCAGGGGTCACATGCCATGGCCATTCGCCCATGAGAGCAAGCCAGTACCGGGTAAATACCCTTATGTGCGTAAGGCCGCCGTGATCCAGTATCCACTGTCTCGCCCGTTTCATCACCTCATGGTCCTGGCTGAACCCCACTGTCTTCAGGGCAGTGTAACATTCAACAGTGGTGTTTATATCCCCTGAGGGTGCCCTGTAATAGACCTCCCAGGAGCCATCATCCCGCTGCTGGTTCAAGATGGCCTGCACAACCTGGTCTGTTTTTGGGTCGTTCTCTATGCCCATGAAGTGCATGGCCATTATCCACTCTGCTTCCATGCAGCAGTTGGTCTCAAGCAGTCCTATCCAGAACCCTTCGGGAGCCTGAGAGGCTTCACTCCAGGAGAGCGCCTTTTTTGTGGCATTATCAAGCTCCGCATAGATATCTCCGTTTACTGTTGTCATTTTCTGTTATTTCCTGCAGGAGGATTTGTGATTTTCCGGCAGCACGCCTGCAGACTGGTCTCTCA
>WFRQ01000091.1 GCA_015486425.1 Deltaproteobacteria bacterium
ACTCAGCACATTCATAAGGGTTGACTTGCCGCATCCGTTTTCACCTGCCAGCCCGAGACACATGCCTGGTCCAAGGTCAATATCAAGGTCATGGAACAGTGTCCTGCCTCCAAGGGCCTTTGCTATGCCCCTGGCCCTTATGAGCTTTTTTGTCTGCCTGCCTGTGGAGTCAAACCTGATATCCACCCGCCGTGTCATGCGGTTTCTTGACTTCAGCTCAGAAAGTTCCTGCTGAAGATTATCAGCAGCCTCGATTCTGGCATTCGCCTTGGTGGTGCGGGCCTTTGGTCCACGCCTAAGCCACTCAGTCTCGCGACGCATCCGGTTTGCAAGAGATGCCTCAAGTGTCTGCTGTCCGGAAAGGAGTGTCTCACGCTCCTGAACAAACCTGTTATAGCCGCCCTTTACCCTGAAAAAACCTCCTGGATACGCCTTGTTAAGCTCAATTACAGAACGGCCCAGATTTTCCAGAAATCTCCTGTCATGGCTTACCATAACAAAAGAAAAGCGGGCATTTGACAAAATCCCCTCGAGCCAGATGATGGATTCAATATCAAGGTGATTTGTAGGTTCATCCATGAGCAGAAGGTCGGGTTCCTGGACAAGTGCCCTGGCAATGGCAAGTCGCTTCAGCCAGCCTCCTGAAAGATTTTTCACCAGGAGGTCGGGCCGGACAAACCCTGCCTGATTCATTATGCGCTGTACCCTGGTATGCAGCAGCACCTCATCAGTTTCATCCCGGACTGCCTGGTACAGCGCATCCTCCACTGTGGAGACGTCAGCAAATTTATCTTCCTGCCCCATGTAAACAATGCGAATACCCCTGCGCCTGACCACTTCGCCGCAGTCAGGCTCCTGCATGCCTGCAATAATTTTTAGAAACGTGGATTTGCCTGACCCGTTGGGGCCTATGAGCCCTGTCCGTTCCCCTTCTGCAAACCCAAGTGTCAGGTTGGTAAACAGCGTGTGTGCCCCGAAGGATTTTTCTATATTGCGGCATGTTACAAGTGAAGGCATGGAATTTGGGATAGTCTCTTAATGTGTATGCACCTATAACCTGCCTGCCTCGTGAGTTTATGCAAATAAAATGTGCAGGTCCGACAGGGTGATATCTGTGGTGTGCGAGGCGACACTATAAAAAAACCCGGAAGAAAATCAACCGTTGTTATCTATCGTGACAGGGAAACGGATCAAAGAGTATGTCCTGATATTTTCTCCGTAAAGTGGTAAATTTTTACATAAATGGAAATAAATTACCATTAAAATCGAAGTAAACCAGTTCACCTTTATTGCTGATTGCTCATAACTGCACGTCTAACCTGCTGTCTTTACATGTTTATTGTTGATTAATTAATTTTTAACAATGATGGTATATAAAATGCATAGTTAACATAGAGGGGCAATATGCGCGAACATGGGCAATGGCCTGTACTGTCCGTATTTTCATACCTTGATTACATACCTTAACTCAGGAGGTGAATGATGAAAAAATTATCATTTTTACTGTCTATCACAGCCTTAATGTTTATTTTTTCATTAAGCGCAGCAGAGCCTGTGCAATCTGCATTGATTGGAGGGCAGGATATCATAACGGCCCCTCAGTACATTATTGATGACCCTCCCGGTGCAGTGAATGATCACCAGCAGGGTTTTGATGAAAGACAGGGGGTTGTACTTGGTGCTCCTCTTTCTGTTGATGCAGGGACAATACCTCCAGGCACTGTTGTTGACAGCCACATGATCTTCCTCAACACCGAGGAGGGATCGGCTTCAGACTCTGATGTGTTCTGGAAGTTTGACGGCCCGGTGCTCGGAGTCATGTCAGACGTGAACGGTAATCTTGAAGCTGCAAGCAGTCCCTTGCTGGGAGCAGTGGGGACAACGTATCCCTCGGCATTTCCTATGCGGGGCATGGAGTCCAGCGATTACTACACTGTCTCAGGCGATACCATTAAGGTAACAATGGGAGTTGGAGAACCTGGTGACTGGATACGCATAGTTACCAGAAACGCCGAGTCAGCGGTTAAGTGGAATCAGCCGCCTGACATGAAGTATGGCGTAAATCTTCAGTCAACGTTTTCGCCCGCCGGCACTGCCCTTGATGACGAAAGATGGGTTGCGGATGACTGGCGCTGCACTGATCCAAGGCCGGTAACCGACGTTCATTTCTGGGGCTCGTACATTGGCTGGCGTGACATGGCTGAAATTGACCCGGAAATTACTCCTCCAGGTGTAAAGGCATTTGTAATTCGCATATATGCGGATGTTCCCGCCAGCGCAGATAACGAACCCCCGTACAGCCATCCGGGAGATATCCTCTATGAGGTAACAGTTACTGAGTTTTCCGAAAGTTTTGTTGCTTCCATCTCTCATGTTGATGCTGACGGTAATGTGAAATATGAGCACAAGTTTGCCTATGGACTGTATCTGCCAGAGCCTTTCGTTCAGGAAGAGGGGACAGTTTACTGGATTTCCATTGCTGCCATAATGCCGGAGGATACAGAGTTCCAATGGGGCTGGGAGACATCTTACCGGCATTGGAACGACAATGCATGCCGTTTCTGGGCGTATAATCTCTATTGGGACGACATCAATCCCGCTGAGAACGATTTTGAACTTCCTTCCTGGTATCCCCATGAAAGAGTGGATATGGCATTTGCCCTTACCGTGGCGGAAAT
>WFRQ01000092.1 GCA_015486425.1 Deltaproteobacteria bacterium
ATTCAGACCTCCATGACATGGGGCTTGTCACCCCCTGACATGAAAGAAGTTAGCTCAAAGCTCAAAGTCTGAAGCTGAAAGCAAAAATGGCTTCCTTTACTTTGAGCCTTGAGCTATTTTCACGGTAACCGCCATTCCCGGCGCGCACACAACGAACAATGAAAATACGCTCTTTATAGTTCCCAAACTGGAGTTTAGGAACCAGCAAAAAACCTTTGCGTTCAGCGGTTCAGCTTTTGTGTCTTTTGAGACTTTCAGCTTTGAGCCTTGAGCTTTCAGCTTCGAGCTTTGAGCTTTGAGCAATTTTCGGATAAAATAGCTGATGCTGGTTCAATAAAAAATCTCAGACCTTGCGTTCAGCATGAACAGGCTTTAAAATTTGGGATGTGGATACCTTTCAAAATATCTCTGTTCCGAAAATGCATCAGGCCTCAGCCCGTATCTTTCATTCCTTTAAACTTTCATGTTGCACCGATCCTGCAGTGCAACACCCCCTGTTATGAAAAGTACAAGCGAAAGAACAGCCTATTTTCACAGTAATTATCGCAGTGTGAATTTTTGAGCTGTCCGGTGTGGATCATCATGAAGATCATGTCTGAATACAAAGGGAAAAATACCCAGGTTCTGTGTGCGCTGGCATTGATGTTATTTCTCATGGGGCTGTGGGCAGGGTCTGCCTGTGCTGCCCAGCCGTCTGCAGATGTTCTGCGAAAAGAAATTAGAATCCTTGACCGTGCACGGCGTAGTGTTGCTGCGGAACTTGAAAATGGCAGTGCCGGCAGGCATTCCAGCCAGGATTATAAACGCTACATGGATTATCTTGATTCCCGCATTACAGCACTCTGCGCTCAGGCTTTTTCAACTGGTGGTCTTGCTGCTGTTGCTGATCTGCCATGTCCTCCACCTGACTCCCTGCTTCCCGGATACCAGACCCCTGCTTCAGAAAGTTATGACAACAGGGTCAGGGCCATTGACCAGGAGCTGCTGGAGTCTCTGGGGAATTTTGATGAATTCCTTGCTGCCGAGCAGCGCAGGGTCAGTAACAAAAGACCTGAAGCCGCAGGAAGCGCTCCCAGCGAGCCTGGAGGCACTGCAGGCAGCACAGGTCAGGCCGGAGGAGGCGCAGGCGCACGGGGCCAGGGCGGAACTACAGGTTCAGCAATGGGCAGCGGTTCCATGAATGGCGGCGGATATCAGCAGGCAGGCTCTGAGAGAGGTCAACAGCCCGGAACGCAGGGCGGTGCATATCCTGGCGCAAGTCAGCAGGGTGCAATGCCGCAGGGAACAGGTGCCGGCATGCCTGGCGCACAAGGTGAACGTGGCCCGGGTTCGCAGCAAGGCACGGGAACGGGGCAGGGACGTACTGCTGAAGGCAGCAGCCAGGGCAAACAGCCAGGGACTGTTGCAGGTGGCAGGGCAGGGGTAACAGGACAGGAGGGCAGCAATACCATTTATGCAGACGATGACATAGTGGCACGCCAGCTCAGAGAGGCTGCGGAAAAGGAAAAGGACCCTGCACTTAAGAAAAAACTATGGGAAGAGTATCGTAAATACAAAGAGGGGAATCGTTGATACCCTGTTTTAAACCCCCTGTCATGAAAAGGATAAGAGAGATCACTGTGCATTTTAACGTAAAAAATATAATCAAGGCCTGCAGCGCTGCCCGGCTGGTTACCATGCCTTTTCATGCCCTTTCGCTGATACTGCTTTTAAGCGGCTGCGGCGCCGGGATCAACGGCATACCGGTGAATAACGACGTCGCGCCGGTTACGGCCCACGGAGAACTTCCGGAAGACGAACTCCTGAACGTGGCAATACAGGTGTTTGATCCAGGTGAACTCCCGGAGGATGAAGAGGAACGTGCCGGGCTTTCTGAAGAGATACGTCAGGCAGAGGCAAATTTTCTGCCGGTTCAGCTCAAGTACACGCTCCAGCGTTCAGGGTACTGGGGATCGGTTTGGGTTGTTCCTGACCAGAGCGAGACAGCCGACCTTATGATCAGTGGCAAAATAGAATATTCTGATGGTGAAACCCTTGCCCTTGCCATCAAGGCAGTGGATTCCAGGAATGTGGTGTGGCTTGACAAGACGTACAAGGAAACCTCCCTGCGTTCTGAGAGAAACACCGCAAAGCCGGAAAAGCAGGATACGTTTCAGGACCTGTTTAATGCCATCTCAAATGACCTGATCAAGTACCGTCAGTCCCTTTCCCATGATGATCTTGTTACTATCAGGAGGCTTGAGGAACTGCGTTATGCGGCAACCATGTCTGAAGAGTCATTCAAGCGTTACTTCAAACAGGATGAGGAAGGTCACTACAGCCTTACCGGGCTTCCTTCAGAAAATGATCCCATGCTTGCCCGCGTGAGAGCCATCCGTGCCCGTGACGAGATGCTCATGGATACCCTGAGCGGTTATTATGACAACTATTACTCTGAATTGTGGTCACCATATCAGAACTGGCGAAAGTTTCGCTCTGATGAGCTTGAGACCATGAGAAAGATAAAGGATGAGGCTTTTACCCGCCAGGTAATGGGGTTTGCGGCAATCGCAGGGGCCATTGCCATGGGTGCAATAGGCGGTCAGGATGCTGCGCGGATACTTGCGCCAGTGAGGGGTATCATGGC
>WFRQ01000093.1 GCA_015486425.1 Deltaproteobacteria bacterium
CCACATACTCAGCTCCATTAAGTATGGCCTGCCTGTCTGTTGAATTCCCTTCTGTTTTCCTTCTGCATCATTTCTTTTACCCTGAGAATCAGCCTTAAAATCTCCTTCAATTTGCCCCTGTCACTTATACGAATAATTTTTTTCTTCAGATGCTCAGGATAATTCCCGAATCTAACCTCAAGAAGCATAATTCGACTGTCCCCATCACCTTCAAACACACCAAGCAAACTTAACAAGTCTAAACTTGGCAAGTTTGGACTTGGCAAGTTCAGGCTTGGTTATTAAAGTCTATTTTACTATCCTGTATTCAAAACGGGAAATCTGCATTATCACGATTTTAAGGGGCTGTCCAAAAATAAGTTGGATGATAGCGCGCTCAGATTTTTATCCGAAAACAGCTCAAAGTAAAAAAAGCTGTTATCTGCTGGTTCCCAAACTCCAGTTTGGGAACCAGCAAACAGGCAAAAAACCACCTTTTGAGGGGTGATAATGACAAAATTCATAGGCAGAAAAAGGGAATTACAACTCCTTGAGGATGCTTATCAGGCACAAGAGCATACCTTTATACCCATATATGGCCGACGCAGGGTAGGAAAGAGTGAACTGATCAAGCACTTTATCAGGGATAAAAATGCGATTTACTTCCTTGGCAAACAGGCGCCTGCCCGCCTGCAGATACGAGAGTTTATGCGCAATGCCGCATCTGCCCTTGACCAACCACTGCTGGAAAAAACTTCGGTCAATGACTGGCAGGGTGCAATCTCATTAACTGTTTCACAGATCCGTGCCGAAGATTCGTTAATCATCGTTATGGATGAGTTTCAGTGGACAGTGGAGGCAAGTCCGGAACTTCCGTCCGTACTGCAGGCGTTAATTGACCAGGGGTGGGGAGACAAGGGAAAGGTCTTTTTAATCCTTTGCGGCTCGTATATTGGCTTCATGGAAAAAAGGGTGCTGGGTGAAAAAAGCCCCCTGTTTGGACGACGATCCGGTCAGATATTTCTCAAACCGTTTTCATACCTTGAAGCTGCTGAATTTCATCCTGACTGGTCGGTTACAGACAAGGCAAAGGTGTACTTTATCTGCGGCGGCATTCCCTATTATCTCAGATTTTTCTCTTCTTCCCAGTCGGTGGATACCAATATATGCACCAATTTTCTAAATGAATTTTCAGCGCTGGCCCGGGAGCCGGAATTTTTACTTCGGGAAGAACTGAAAGAGTTGAAAAAATATTTTGGCATACTGACTGCCCTTGCATCCGGTGCAGTCAGCAACCGCCAGATAGCGCAGGTCACCGGCATTGAAGAAAAATCGCTCTTTTATTACCTGAACACCCTGATCGAGCTGGGATACATAGCCCGTCACCATCCCCTGAGTGGTAAAAAAATAAATAAAAGACAGGTTCGTTATAAACTGGATGATCCACTTCTCCGGTTCTGGTTCCGGTTCATATACCCAAATGGCTCGGCAATTTACCAGATGGATGAGAAAAACGCCTTCTTAAACTTGATCAGCCCCCAACTTGATTCTTACTTTGGTCAGTGTTTTGAAAATTTATGCAGGGAGGCCCTGGCACGCATATATCTCCGGGAAGGACTGACCTGCTCTCATGAAATTGGCGAGTACTGGGACAAAAATATGCAGGTTGATGTGGTTGGTATCCGGCGGGATGGCGTGGTGGATATTGGCGAGTGCAAATGGGGAAAGGTGGCATCGATACCAAAACTCATACAGGAGTTAAAGGCAAAAATAGCGGCATTTCCAAATCCGGAAAACTACACGGTACATGGGCTTTTATTTCTTCGTTCCCCCATGCAGCTTCCGGCTGAAAGCCGTATAAAACTCTGGACTTTGGAACAACTCTATGGAGAATTATGGTAACTTCTCAATAAGTGGTGACAAGTTATCGCATTTTACTTTATGGATTCCGGACAACAACCTGCCGGAATGACGGAGGCGTGACACGTCCTGTGCTGGTGCCCAAACTCCAGTTTGGGTACCCAATTGACAGAAGCTCCTGCTTCATTCCTTTTATGAGATCATAATTCGCCTGTCCCCATCATCTCCCATCATCTTTTGTTTTTAAACCGCCCGCTTCGCTCAAGTCGCAAAGGACGCAAAGAAAATCATGTTTTTTCGCAGTATATATTACGGCACGTGAATAAAAAAAGGCGGTCTGCGCATGAGTCAGACCGCCTTGTTCGATCTATGTGGTAATTATCTATGGTGCCGGTTTGCTAACCATGCCAAAACGGCACCGGGTTTTTACATGGCAGGACTTTGAACGCCTACCCAAGTATTGCCTTGAGGTCTTCCTCAGGGGTTGCCGCAATGGGTTTGAGGTCAAAATTATCCACCAGAACCTGGAGAACCGCAGGGGTAATAAATGCCGGCAGGGAGGGCCCCAGGCGGATATCCTTGATTCCGAGATAAAGCAGGGTCAGCAGGATAGCAACGGCCTTCTGCTCGTACCATGAGATTATCAGTGAGAGCGGCAGGTCATTGACATCACAATCAAATGCGTTGGCAAGGGCCACTGCTATCTGTATGGCAGAGTATGCGTCATTGCACTGTCCCACATCAAGGAGGCGCGGAATCCCCCCGATATCTCCGAGGTCCTTGTCAAAGAAGCGGAATTTGCCGCATGCAAGTGTAAGGACAATGCAGTCATCAGGTACCTGTTCCACAAATTTTGTGAAGTAGTCGCGACCGGGTTTGGCCCCGTCACAACCGCCAACCAGGAAGAAGTGCCGGATTGCCTTGTTCTTTACTCCATCGATTACCTTGTCAGCAACGCCAAGCACTGCATTTCTCGCAAACCCAACCATTACTGATTTGCCTTCCACATCATCGGTCCACCCCTCCATCTCAAGGGCTTTTTCAATTACAGGGGTGAAGTCCTTGTTTTCGATGTGGGTGCAACCGGGCCAGCCTACCAGGCCTGTGGTGAATACGCGGTCCTTGTAGTCAGCCTTTGGCTTCTGGATGCAGTTGGTGGTAAAGAGCACTGGCCCTGGAAATTTGGGGAATTCCTTCTGCTGGTTCTGCCAGGCTGTTCCATAATGTCCGTAGAAATGAGGATATTTCTTAAGCTCCGGGTATCCGTGACATGGCAGCATTTCACCATGGGTGTAAATATCAATCCCCTTGCCCTCTGTCTGCTTGAGCAGCAGCTCAAGGTCATGGAGGTCATGGCCTGTAATCAGTATGCATTTGCCCTTTCTGTGTCCAAGGGGCACGCTTGTGGGAACCGGATGGCCATATGTGCCGGTGTTGGCTGCATCAAGAAGTTCCATTGTCTTCAGATTTACCTCTCCTGCCTTCAATGCCACGGCAACACACTGATCAACCGTAAGGCCCTCTGCAAGCAGCGCTGACAGGGCCTCATACATGAATGCTGCAACCTCAGGGTCATACTGGCCCAGGATGGTGGCATGGTCAGCGTATGCTGCTATGCCCTTGAGACCGTAAAGAAGTGTCTGCTTCAGAGAACGGATATTTTCGTCAGTGTCCAGACTTGTGATAAAGTTCAGGGCCTTTCCCTGTTCCACCATCCCATCAATGTCAGCAGCAGGCGTAAATGTGGCAGCAGGGTGGTCAAAGTCTGTTTTTCCGCCTGCAGCAGCCACCTTTTCCTTCATGGCTTCCCTGATTTCAACCGTCTCGTTGAGCATTTTGACAAAGCGCTCCGGATCAAAGTCCACGTTTGTCAATGTAGAAAACACAGCTTCCATAACGAATCTGTCAGTGTCCCTGTCAACAATACCCTTTGCCCTGCCTTCGTTGGCAAAAAGGGCCATGCCGGTAAGTGCATGAATCAAAAGGTCCTGCAGGTCTGCAACGGTTTCGTCCTTGCCGCATACTCCAAGTACGGTGCATCCCTTTCCCTTGGCTGTCTGTTCACACTGATTACAAAACATTTTGTATCTCCTTTATCTTGTTTTAGTTTATAACAATCCTTGATTTTATGTTCAAGCTCAGGGACAAGCGGAATTCACAGCACAGAACTATGAATTACCTGTTGCATTGGCGCCATTGATGAACTTTGAAAAAAAGCCGTGCTCGCTTGTCCCTTGCAGCGCCTTATGTACTTTTTTACTTATTCTTCATAGGTGATGCATTCAGCAGGACAGGAAGCAATCGCTTCTTCAATGCATGCCTCATCACCACCCTCAGGTTTAATAACATAGGCAGAGTCGGGGTTTGTTGCTTCGTCAAAAGCGAAAATATCCGGGCAAAGTTCTACACAGGTTTCGCAAGCCATGCACTCATCAGAGTCAATTTTAACTTGTTTAGCCATTGTTGTGCTCCCTTTAATTATACCATGAGTAAAATTTGATAAAAAATAGCATTCTTATCAATGAGTCTTGTTTGAAAAAATCCCAGTTCTGTATTGGTAATCAGCTTTGCATCGGGATACATCTCAAGTATCTGGGGGATACACCCTGAGTGATCTTGCTCAACATGAAGTGAAATTATATAATCAAGCTTGGAAACATTTTCGAGCTGGGTCTCTATTGTATTAAAGAGGATTTAGCCAACAGCATCTATATAGAACAGTCTTTTCGCTCCCTTCAATCAAAAAAAGTTATAACTTGTCCCGTCAGGAAGAGGGATTAGCGAGTCGAAAAGACGACTATCCCAATCCACAAAACCCATCCAGTATATTATCTTTAATTTTCCGAGGTTTCATCGTTTCTTTTCTCATTCTCAGTTTATGCTATACATTTTGTTATTAACACTTAACATACGAGTATAGCCATCCGCCTTGACTTATGTCAAAAAAGAATTTTCAGGTTTTAAAATGTCAGCAGGATAACTTTCTGGTACGTATATATTTTTTAAAAGATATTATTTCAATGATCAAATTTTCAAATGGTTCAGAGCGGATACTGTCTGCCATTTCTATGATTTTCTGCCTATGATCATGTGCATAGACGTCGCCTATTCAGGAAGCAATGCCTCTGCATGCGGTGTGACCTTTCCAACCATGCTTTCAGATGCCCCGGAATCCGTTCATACTGCTGTCATGACTGATGTGGCAGA
>WFRQ01000094.1 GCA_015486425.1 Deltaproteobacteria bacterium
CCAAAAATAAGTTGGATGATGGCGCGCTCAGATTTGGGTCAGGCTGAGTTGAACTGATTGAGCAAAACCGCAGGCGTAGCCGGGCTACGTTGAGGATTTTGTGATTGAAGTTCAGCTCAGGATGGCCTGAAGATGAGATGCGAAATCGGCAAGTTATTCTTGGACAGTCCCTTAGCTTGGAGCCAACTTTCATGCTCAGGGGTGGCAAGATGCCTTGTCATGAAAATGTATAACCGTTCAGTATTTATTTTGGTTTTGTCCAATACCACACTCAGTAAGGAAAACGATTTATGGATATAGCACTGAACAACGTAATGATACCTGATTTCAGCAGGATGGAGCTGTTCAACGGCTCAATAGGCATCACAGGCAAACTGATTGCGGAAATTTCCAAAGGGCCTCTCCGGGCAGACATGGTGATTGACGGAAAGGGAAAGTGCGTAAGCCCCGGACTCATTGACTGTCACTGCCATATCGAAAGCTCCTTTCTGACTCCTCTTCACTTTGGAAATGCAATAAGCAGACTGGGAACTTTGCATGTTGTGGCTGACTGCCACGAGATATCAAATGTGGCAGGCAGAGATGGACTTGATTTCTTTATGGAAAACAGCAGGGAGTCCCTGTGCAACATACTGTTCGCAGTACCGTCATGCGTACCGGCAACGCCCTTTGCCACTTCAGGCGGCAGGCTGGATATTGATGACATTCTCTACTTTTTGAAAAAGGAAAAAGTAGTCGCCCTTGGTGAACTCATGAATGTCCCTGGTGTTATCGCACGCGATGCCCACTTCATGGAGATGATAGAGGCTGCCAGACGCCTGGGGAAAAGGGTAAATGGCCATGCCCCCGGCCTTGACGGAGAAAGCCTTGCGGCATACGCAGGCGCCGGAATAGACGATGACCATGAAAGTGAATCATACCAGGAACTTGCCGCAAAGATAGCGGCAGGCCTCCATGTATTTATCAGGGAGGGAAGCGCCGAGCATTCCGAACTTGACTCATACCGCATGCTTATGGATCATCCTGAAAGGGTAAGTTTCTGCACGGATGACAAGTCAATAAACGATATCCTGGATTCCGGACACATTAACTATCACCTGAGAAAGGCCGTACAGGCAGGCATCGATGTGGTTGCGGCGCTCCGGGCAGCAAGCTTCACAGGCCTGAAGTACTACGGCCTTGACAAATACGCCGAGATAAAACCGGACTGCATGGCATCTCTGGTAATGTTCAAAGATATTGAATACTTCCAGCCCGAGCTTGTTATTTCAGAAGGAAAAATCGTGGAAGCCTGCTACCCGGAATCACACGTCCCGGCATTCCTGCAGAATTCATTGAATGTGGAACAGGTGACCGCAGATAGACTGCCGCAGATATCAATGGAGCATTCCGGTATTGCCATGGGTGTTGATAACGGAAGCCTAATAACCAGACGTGTGGTGGTAAAGCCAGGGACAAGGGAACCGGACATTGAAAGAGACCTTTTGAAACTGGTTGTAATTGAACGTTATGGACATGGACATGTATCTGCATGCCTGATTCAGGGCTTTGGGCTTCGCATCGGAGCACTTGCATCATCAGTTGCCCATGACTGTCACAATATCATTGCAGCAGGTGTGGACGATCAGGCTATCTCTGAAGCCGTAAACACCGTAATCCGGAACCACGGAGGGCTTGCTGTCCATGATGGCAGAGAAAACTTCTCACTGCCTCTCAGGGTTGGTGGTATTGTTTCAGACATGGAACCGGAACCGCTTGCGGAAAAACTGCGTGAGATGAGAAATCAGGCCCACCGCCTGGGCTCAACACTCACTGACCCATTTGCAGCCCTGAGTTTCATGGCCCTTGAGGTAATTCCACACCTGAAGCTTACTGACAGGGGGCTGTTTGACGTGGATACCTTCCAGTATGTATGACGCAGCACCATTTACTACAGCATACATGCATGAAGCAGACACATACTTTGACATTTTTTTGTTGCCGTGTATCATAAACAGGATATAATTTCACATGAACATTCATATTTTACGTCAGTGAGATACACCCATTGACATGAAAATCGATGGATAGCTGTATGGATTTTCACTATAACTTTCATGACAGGGGATATTGCCATCTCTGAACATGAAAGTTGGCTCAGAGTCAGAAGTGCAAAGGGCAGGCAACAATGTCTTCAATCGTATACTTTGAGCTTTCAGCTTTGAGCTGTTTTCACGGTCAATAATGCAGGGGGATATACACATGGCACTGAAGGCTTATATTCTTATAAACACAAAAATAGGCAAGACAACAGATGTGGCAAGGCAGCTCAGGGAGATGCCCGAGGTCAAACGTCTGGACATCATAATGGGACCTTATGACATCATAGCCGAAGTTGAAACCGAATCACATGATTCACTCTCCCATATTGTCATGAACAAACTGCAGGATATAGATGCCATCAAGCACACAATGACCTGTACTGTGGTGAACATGGAGGACGCTGTCTGAAAACAGACTGACTGCCATTTTCAGACACACCTGTAAAGCCTTACCATCTAATTTAACCGCACTGCCCATACCAGGACATGGAGGCCGGTAGTTTCCGCGCAGCCGTGTCCTTTATGTTTTTGTGCCTCTTGTCATGGACAATAATGCCTTAAGGTGCCAGACTGTCATTCACCTGCAAAAAGAATACTCAGGAAGATGAGGTAACATTAATTATGGAAAGGACCCCTTTTACTCCAGAGGGTTACAAAAAACTCAAAGACGAACTTACCCAGCTTGAAAAAGTTGAACGTTACAAGGTGATCAAGGCCATTGAAACTGCAAGGGCCCACGGTGACCTTTCGGAAAATGCCGAGTACCACGCAGCCAAGGACAGGCAGGGTCAGATTGAGGCACGCATACAGTTTCTGAACAGCAAACTTGCTACAGCAGATATAATTGATGTGGAGAACCAGAGCTGTGACAGGGCCATATTCGGCGTAAAGGTCAGGCTTGAGAATATTGATTCAGGAGAAGAGGTAGTTTATCAGCTTGTAGGCCCTGAGGAATCAGACATTAAAAAGGGACGAATTTCCATAACATCCCCCATAGGCCAGGCCATTCTCGGAAAAGAAGAAGGAGACGAAGTGGTCTTCAACTCTCCATCAGGTGTAAAAAATTACGAAATACTGGAAATATTTGTCTGATACCCTGGAACCAGCGGTGCAACATGCCGCATATGTGCACAAAATACACTGCCATACATTTATACACCCTGTTTGAGCGATTGTTCATATTGGCTGCATATCTGCGAAAGAGAAATTCCCATTATAGTGTACGCTATATGGGGGTTCCGATGACAAAGGAGATGCAATGAAAACGGTAATCCACAAGGGATTGAGCATGTCATGCTTATTCAGCAGGAGGCAATGCCGTTATCGCTCAAAAGAAAAAACGCCGACTGATTACCTGCTTTCAAATGCCTGATCCCTGAATGCAATACTACTCGGTTCTATGCCATGGATATCATGCTGAATGGATGATGTAAAAAAACTGCATATAGGTGATATTATAGATACATTACGGGACCATCCGTTTGTAACTGTGCCCGAAGATATGGCTGTGGCAGAAGTTGCGGAAATTGTCAGAAAACAACCGGATGTAAGGAGTATATTCGTTACTGACAAAAACGGGGGCCTGAAGGGGGCACTGTCTCTTGGAAAACTCATCAGGACCATCACCGCTTCAAGAGCTGGCAGGGACTTCAGCACCAGACGCCTCATCAGGTGCCTTGCCTGCAGCTCGGCAAGGGACATTATGACACCAAACCTTATTACCGCATCACTAAATGACCCTGCTGACCAGGTGGTAGACCGCATGCTGGAAGGAAACATAAAAGAGATTCCAATTGTGGATGACAACGGAAGAATCATCCGAAATGCCGGGCTCCTTGATCTCTGGAGCAGGCTTTAAAAACCAGCAGTGGGCTGTCCGCTCCTCTTATTTTCAAAATTGTATCTGCTCAGGGTGTACCGCATCTGCTGCGTTGTCGAGGGCTCGAAGTACGGGAAGTACGACTTCGCCCCCTCCGCCTTGCATCTGCAGCACCCTCTGAGCAGATACGTGTCAAGGAAAAGACTGTTATGTGAAAAGGCAACTTTCCGTTATGGGAATTCATCCTTAGACAGGGGTGAGCAGTTACAAAAAATCATGGTATTTATTCAGCGCAGGTAAATGATCCTGTCTTGAAACGATTTTGAACAACAAGAAATTTTTCTCATAGAGCTGCAAAATAATACCATTCAAGTTCCATCAAACCAAAGCTGAATCGTTACAAAACATGCAATATTCCCATGACGCAGGCAGAATTTTTTACATCAGACCAAACCTGCCTGATCATGACCTGCCTCGCCTTTTAAATGCTGCGGGCTTGGAGAGAGCTGTCAGAGGCGTAAAGCGCATTCTCGTAAAACCCAACCTGGTGGAGGCACTGCCCCCTCCTATTACTACGCCTGTTGATATTATTGAACTGCTGATTGATTATCTTCAGGCATTAACCGGAGCGGAAATCGTGGTTGGCGAAGGGACAGGTTCTCTTGAATATGACACATGGCACCCCTTTGAGGAGCTTGGCTACTCCAAAATGGCAGAGCGCAAAGGTATACGCCTTGTTGACCTCAACATGGAAGAGTGCGTGGAACTATCCGATTCCAGTTGCCGCAGGTGGCCATCCATGTTTCTTCCGAAAATAGCCATTGAGAGCTTTCTGATCTCGGTTCCGGTACTAAAGGCACATACCCTGGCTGGCGTGACGCTCACCATGAAGAATATGATGGGACTTGCCCCGCCCACTCACTATCAGCAGGGAGGGGCATGGAAGAAATCATCGTTTCACCGCGGCATTCAGGAGGCCATTGCCGACCTTAACAGATATCGCACTCCTGATTTCACTCTGCTTGACGCAAGACAGGGCATGGCCGAAGCCCATCTTTACGGCCCTCAGTGTGAACCTCCTCCGGGAATCCTTGCCGCGTCATACGATCCTGTAGCGCTTGATTCCTTTGGTACAGGGCTGCTGGACAGAAACTGGCAGGATATCGGACATATCCGCATGCTTGACAGTGAACTTGGGAGGGCAGAGCCGCTTGAAACAACAAAGATCAGGGCACACCATGACAAAAGATATACAGAGAAGACGGCAATACCGGAGGGTTTCAAAACAGGAAAGTCATAATCAATGTAACTCCTTTTAATCTCATTGAAAAAAATAATTTTTCGATTTTTTAAACGCTCAGGTTAGGGTTGACACTTTTGAGCTTTCCTGTTATCAACAGCATCGTTTTCCTGCTTAGGGGCTGTCCAAAAATAACTTGGCGATTTCGCATCTCATCTTCAGGCCATCCTGAGCCGAACTTCAATCACAAAATCCTGAAGCGTAGCCCGGCTACGCCTGCGGTTTTGTTCAATCAGTTCAACTCAGCCTGACCCAAATCTGAGCGCGTCATCATCCAACTTATTTTTGGGCAGCCCCTTAACACGCATGGGGAAATGATGTAAAGTTCATATTTGTGAAACAGGCGCGTAGCTCAGGGGGAGAGCGCTACCTTGACGCGGTAGAAGTCGGCGGTTCGATCCCGCCCGCGCCTACCAGTTCTTTTAATTTATAACGCTGCATTTCCAGTGCTTATTCCGTGAATGTAATGGTATTATCTACCCTGAAATACCATTAACAGGCAAAGGCCTGCGGGCATGAGAAACATAATATAGAAGCCTGGTTTTTTTCACGGTTTAATGAGGGGAAATGCTGATTTTTTGATATATTACAGGCCTGAATTGACAATTGGCGGGGTTGCTGTATATCCCCGAAACAGGGATTCACATTATAGCTGGCTATATGGGGTTTCCGTTTTTAGAAACGCGCGGTTCAGGACAGAATAATGCGGGGAGTTGCACCAGCCAAACGGCGCAGCATGAGATTTTTCTGAAAAATTGAATTCAGCTCATACCTGTTTAAAGGCATCTTGGGCCCCGTAAGGGGTAAGATGCCTTTTTCAGATTTTAGCCAGGGCAATCAGGCCACGGACTCAGACAGACCTGCACAAACAGACCGGAAACAGTTAGACGCTGAACGTGACAGGGAGCAGGCAGCTTTACATGACAGACAAAACAACAATATCAATAACCATTCCCGAACATGAGACCCAGGAAGTCCCTGCCGGCACTCCAGCCATTGATGTGCTTGCAAAAGTACTCAGCAACAAGAAGAGGAAGCAGGCCATTCTGGTAAAAATCAATGGGGAACTCAAAGACCTGTCCACGCCGTTGCAGCAGGACTGCACACTTGAAGCTGTATTTCCAGATGATGAAAATCTTGACGTGCTTCGCCATACTACGGCCCATATCATGGCCCAGGCAGTAAAAGAGCTGTTTCCAGATGTAAAAATTGCTATCGGTCCAGCCATTGAAAACGGATTTTACTACGATTTTGACTATGAACGTGGCTTTACTCCTGAGGACATGGAAAAGATTCAGGCCCGCATGAATGACATTGTGAAACAGTCTCTTCCGATTACAAGGCAGGAGATGTCAGTGTCCGATGCAGTGGGTTTCTTCGAAAAACAGGGTGAAGACTACAAGGTGGAACTGCTCCGGGACCTTGAGTCACAGGGTGAGGACAGGGTCTCTCTGTACACTCAGGGGGATTTTACAGATCTGTGCCGCGGCCCTCATCTGCCTGATACCGGAAAGGTCAGGGCGTTCAAGCTCACCCACCTTGCAGGGGCCTACTGGAAGGGTGATGAAAAACGCCCCATGCTCCAGCGCATATACGGCACAGCCTTTTATGACAAGAAGGCCATGAAAAAGTACTTTGCCATGCTGGAAGAGGCAAAAAAACGGGATCACCGTCGCCTTGGAAAGGACCTTGACCTCTTTTCCGTACAGGAAGAGACTGGTCCCGGCCTGATCCTGTGGCATCCAAAGGGTGCCATGATCAGAAAGGCAATAGAAGACTTCTGGCGGGATGAGCACATGAAGAGGGGATATGACCTGCTGTTCACCCCTCATATCGCACGGCTTGATCTCTGGAAGACCAGCGGTCACCTGGATTTCTACGCTGAGAATATGTACTCCCCCATGGAGATTGATGAGGTAAAGTACCAGCTCAAACCCATGAACTGCCCGTTTCATATTGCCATCTACAACTCCAGAAAGAGGAGCTACAGGGAGCTGCCGCTAAGATGGTGCGAGCTTGGCACTGTTTACCGTTATGAAATGACCGGCACCCTGCATGGGCTCATGAGGGTAAGGGGGTTCACTCAGGACGATGCCCATATATTCTGCAGGCCTGACCAGCTTGACAGCGAGATAAACGAAATTCTGGATATGACCCTTTATGTTCTCAGGGTCTTCGGCTTTGACCGCTATGACATATACCTTTCCACAAGGCCTGAAAAATCCGTGGGCAGCGATGAACACTGGGAACTTGCCACAGGGGCATTGAAAAACGCTTTGGAGCATCAGGGGCTTGATTACGAGATAGACCCGGGTGAAGGTGTATTCTACGGCCCCAAAATAGACATCAAGATCCGTGACAGCCTTGACAGGTCATGGCAGTGCTCTACAATCCAGGTGGATTTCAATCTGCCGGAACGCTTCAATGTCACGTTTACAGGCCAGGACAGTCAGCCACATGCGCCTATAATGGTTCACAGGGCGCTTCTTGGCTCTCTGGAACGTTTCTTTGGCGTACTTATCGAGCACTACGCAGGCGCATTTCCCATCTGGCTTGCCCCTGTACAGGCAACGGTACTCACAGTTGCAGACAGGCACAATCAATGGGCTGAAGAGGTGGTGGCAGAGCTGAAGGCAGCGGGACTGAGGGCAGAAGCAGACCTGCGCAATGAAAAACTCGGCAAGAAAATTCGGGAGGCACAGCTTCAGAAAATTCCCTACATGCTGGTAGTGGGAGATCAGGAGATGGAAGGCAGGACTGTAAACCCCAGGACAAGGAAGGGGCTGCAGCTTGACGCCATGAGCGCAGGTGATTTTATCACCATGGTCAGGGAGGAATGCAGCGAGCAGATGGCAGGTTGAAACAGCGGAAAAGAACCATTAGTAATTTATTCCTAAATTGAGCGATTGGCAGATTTGCCACGTTTCGGCGGAACAGGGCTTTACACCATTTTGGAACGCTCAGTCACAGGATACTGAACAGACTTTAAAACAAGGGAGGTGCAATATCGCAAAAGAACGCCCCGTCAACATTAACGAGAGGATCAGGGCCAGGGAGGTCAGGCTCGTAGATGAAAACGGCCAGCAGCTTGGTGTTGTTTCAAGGGAAGAGGCTCTCGACAAGGCCAGGGACAGGGGGCTGGACCTGGTAGAGGTGGCGGCAAATGCCCGTCCGCCTGTGTGCCGTATCATGGATTACGGCAAATTCCGCTATGAACAGAGCAAAAAGGCCCAGGAAGCCAAGAAAAAGCAGACCGTCATTCAGGTCAAGGAAGTAAAAATGAGGCCCCGCACAGACGTGCATGACATGAACGTCAAGAAGGGCCGCATAAGAAAATTCATAGGCCAGGGCAACAAGGTCAAGGTGACTGTGACATTCCGCGGCAGAGAGGTGGTTCATTCCTATCTTGGCCGCGACCTTCTGAAAAAAGTTGCAGAGGAGATGTCTGACATTGCGGTGGTTGAACATATGCCTAATATGGAAGGCCGCATAATGCACATGATCCTTGCGCCTAAAAAAGATTGACCTGAGCCTCTGTTGGGGTTAATAATTTGTGTTTACTACCCGTTAGAGACGGGTATGGAATATTGTTGCCTTTTGCAAGGAGACAGAGATGCCTAAATTAAAGACAAAACGCTCTGCAGCAAAGCGTTTCACTAAAACAGGATCAGGAAAATTCATGTTCAATAAGGAGGGCAGAAGCCACATCCTTACGAAAAAGAGCACGAAACGTAAGAGAAAGCTACGCAAACGCGGCACGATTGATGAGTCAATGGTTAAGTCCATCAAGCGCATGATGCCTTACGTTTAAGTTTGCCACAATAGAGTAATCAAGGAGTTGATATAAAATGCCACGAGTGAAGAGGGGCTTTAAGGCCCGCCGACGCCGTAAGAAAATATTGAAGCTGGCAAAGGGTTACAGGGGCGCCAGAGGCCGCTGTTACCGTCAGGCCAGGGATACAGTAGAAAAGGGCCTGTGCTATGCGTATCGCGACAGGCGACAGAAGAAACGCCTTTACAGAAGGCTGTGGATTGCAAGAATCAATGCGGCCTGCCGTGAAAACGGTGTCTCATACAGCAGATTCATGAACGGGCTCACAAAAGCAGGCATTGGAGTTGATCGCAAGATACTTGCAAACCTTGCGGTAACAGATCCGCCTGCATTTTCCAGCGTTGTAAAGAGTGCAATGGCAGCGGCGTAATGCCCTGTACCAGGCAGGGCTTTTGCGAGGCGAAATAACTGTACCCTGATAGCGGCCTTAAGCAGTTCAGCAGGCCTGGGGGACTCTAATATAGCCGGGGCCATGAGGTACCCGGCTGTTGTTTTATGGGCCAGACGTGAACATGAGACAGGTGCAGAGACGTTTGCCGGGAGCGTACCCCCTTTTGTCCCAATATCATAACGTGCTGCGGCTATGTAACTTTTTGAAACTGGTTCTGAAACTGTTATGAGGTCTTCCCAACGTTCCATGCAGGTTTTCTCGCAGAACAAGCCTCAAAAAGCCACACAGCCTCCGCAATAAGGGGCTGTCCAAAAATAAGTTGGATGATGGCGCGCTCAGATTTGGG
>WFRQ01000095.1 GCA_015486425.1 Deltaproteobacteria bacterium
GCACAGGCTATCGTACCCGTAAAATAAACGGGCCCGAATCCCAAAGATGGGGCGCTTTGGGCTGGTTCACAAAAGGACAAATCCTTGATGTATTAACTGATGAACGTGTTGTTTCCTATCAGGCCATCACTCTTATCAAGTCAGGTAATTATATTCGCGTCAATTCCGAAATGAAGCCTCAACCGCGCTTACCACACGCCCCTGATGATTCGATGGATGATATCAGCAAGAAAAATATCAAGAGGCTGAAGGAGATGGGTGACTTCTGGTTTGAGCAATACGGCGAAAGCACTATTGAGTTATTGCTCAATCAATATAATGGGCCATCGCTGGACAGAATAGACGCAAAATCCGGCATGCCAATCGTGCACAGATAATCTGGCAGCATTCCCCGCCTGTCCCAATTTCATAACATGCGGCGGCTATGTAACTTTTTGAGACTGGTTCTGAAACTGTTATGAGGTGTTACGAACGTTATATGCAGGTTTTCTCTCAGAACAACCCTCAAAAAAGCCACACAGCCTGCGCAATAGGCGTACTTCAAGCGTCTGACATGCCGTAGATACGCTACCTGTAAGCAGATACGAAATATCGCGCGACTGGCCTTATCAAATGTTGAGCAGGGTAAAAAAAGAACATGGATTGTCATGGCCTTGACATATATAAGGTGCATGCATAACATGGAAGCGGTTAGTAACCACAAATCGCTTTCAAAAAGGCAGGCAATATGACCTCACTATCCATCCGTGGAGTTGAAGAACAGCTTTCCACTATATTGAAACAGCAGGCCCGTGCATCCAGAAAGAGCCTGAACCAGCTCGTTCTGGAAATCCTCAGGCAGCATGCCGGACTGGAAAAGGAAAAAAGATTTACCAGGGAGTATAATGACCTGGATCATCTTTTTGGCAGATGGTCAGAGGAAGAATTCAGGCAGATCCAGGAGAAAATTGATGGTGAGCGCAAAATTGATGAGGAACACTGGCATTGAACAGGCTCCTTATAGACACCAATATATATTCCCTCGCCCTTTGTGGTATGCACGATGTGGTCAGCATATTACGCCGCGCGTCCCATATAGGTTTATCCATCATTTCCCTTGGTGAACTGCTGTCGGGTTTCAGGGGCGGAAGCAGGGAAAAGGAAAACAGACAGGAATTAAACCAGTTTCTGGATTCACCCCGCGTAAGGCTTTATGTGATTGATGAAAACAGCGCCGAATATTACAGCGCCATCCTCAACCAGTTGAAAAAGAGCGGAACTCCCATCCCGACCAATGATATATGGATAGCAGCCACGGCGTTTCAACACGGATTGCCACTCTATACGGCAGACAGACATTTTGATAATATTGCAGGCTTAATACTGGTTTAATAGGAAAAACTCAGCAACATTGAATGCCTCTCATCTTCAATAAGAATACTTTTTTAACTCCCGTTTAATAACTGGCAGTTAATCTTCCGGTGAAGCATTCCCCGTCTGTCCCAATTTCATAACATGCGGCGGCTATGAGAGAACGGGGAAAACCCCGCCTTTACCCGATTTCGACCAATTTCTTTTTATTTTTGAAATGCCCGCAAGGATTCGATTATTTCCTTTGTTTCGTCTGACAGGTTCTGAATGTGTTCATCCGTCAATAAATTTTCGGCCAGGAGTTGGGATATTTTCATTGATATGTTAGAGCGTCTCCAGTCATTGAAACATCTTGCCACGATGTCGTCTGAATCTTGGATGTATTCGTACAGATCGAGATATTTTTCATGTTCAGATTTATCAGTGGATTTGATGATGCTTTCAGCTTGTTTGTGAATCCTTGCACATAGCGTGTTCAGTAATTCGGGCTTTAGGTTTATCAACTGTTTCCAGTCTCTCTCTGGGATTGATCTGCTCATATTTTTCCTGTGTCAACGTTGAAATTAAGCCGCCGTAAACAAGCAGGCAAATCCTTAAAATTCGCAAGAAAGGCATTATTTGCCTGTCCCTTTAAGCACTTTTATCTGTGATGGTTTTCCACAGGTCAATGCACTTAGGGGCTGTCCAAAAATAACCTGGAGGACATCGTATTCAAATTAAGGAGTGGCTTCGCTCGTTCCCAAACTCCAGTTTGGAAACGACATGGGTGAAAGCTCCAGCTTCCTGTGAAATATCGTTCTTCCGAAATGACAAAATTGAAAGAAAGAGTGATTACGTTAACAGTTTTTCAGGTCTGGTACCCAAAATAGAGCACAGGCCAAACAACACAGAGGGCATACAGCGCATATAGCATGCCCTCTTTGCACACCCTACATGACTGTTGCAATTATTTCATGACAATCCCTGGTTCTGTAATGACTCTTTCAGAAAATCCATCCATTTATCCATGCCTTCACCGCTTTTGGCAGAGAGCGTAATGATATCTATCCTGGGGTTTATGCGCCTGGCGCATCGTACGGCCTCCTCAATGGAAAAGTCAAAATGTTCCA
>WFRQ01000096.1 GCA_015486425.1 Deltaproteobacteria bacterium
ATTTAGGATTGAGCGACTAATGGAATAACTTCACACACCATGCAAGGCAGCAACTCAAAGAATATTCCGTCTTCTGTAATCCGCAGAGTGGAAAAACTCCGCTCCGAGATTAACCATCATAATTATCTCTACTACGTCCTTGACAACCCGGAGATCAGTGACGCGGACTATGATGCCCTTATGCGGGAACTTAAGGCCCTTGAGGAACAGTATCCGGAACTGATAACTCCTGATTCGCCTACGCAGCGTGTAGGGGCACCTGTATCTGAAAAATTCGCCCCTGTGCCTCATGCGGTTCCAATGCTCAGCCTTGATGACGCATTCAGCCCTGAGGAGGTAATTGCATTTGACCAGAGGGTGCGAAAATTCTTGAACCACACCCATGACATAACCTACATGCTTGAGCCCAAGATGGATGGGCTTGCCGTAGAACTTATCTATGAAAACGGCGTGTTCACAACCGGTTCCACACGAGGAGACGGATTTACCGGCGAGGATGTCACGGCGAATCTCAGAACTGTCAGGGCCATCCCTCTCAGGCTGGTAAACCCTGGTAAAGATCCACTGCCAGAACGTCTCGAGGCCCGAGGTGAGATATTTATGAACCTGAAGGACTTCCGGGAGCTTAATAAAAGACGGGAGGCAGAGGGGCAGCCACCTTTTGCAAACCCCAGGAATGCCGCCGCAGGTTCCCTTCGTCAGCTTGACCCGGCAGTAACCGCATCACGGCCCCTTGATATTTTTCTATACGGTGCAGGCCGGGTGACAGACAGGACATTTAAGACACAGGAGGAGATTCTTGCATATCTCAGGAGCGTGGGCCTCAAGACCAATCCGCTTATAGACAGATGCCGGGGTATCCACCGGGCAATTGAATACCACGACAGGATTGCTGCCATGAGGGCAAACCTCCCCTATGAAATAGACGGCACGGTAATAAAGGTAAACAGCCTTGAGCTTCAGGGTCAGCTTGGCGCAAAGGCCAGAAGCCCGCGCTGGGCCATTGCCTTCAAGTTCCAGGCCGCAAGGGCCATTACCCGCATAAAAGATATAATACTGAGCATCGGCAGGACCGGCGCTGTAACCCCTGTTGCCATAATGGAACCAGTAAAGGTAGGAGGAGTAGTGGTAAGCCGCGCAACCCTGCACAACCAGGATGAAATAAGGCGCAAGGACATACGAAAAGGGGACTGGGTAATAATCCAGCGGGCCGGAGATGTTATACCCGAGGTTGTAAAACCCCTTGAGGAACGGCGTGACGGAAATGAAGAAAAATTTGAGATGCCTGCAACATGCCCGGTGTGCGGATCAAAACTGGTAAGAAAGCCGGGAGAGGCAGTATGGAGATGTCCAAATCCCGAATGCTTCCCGCGTCTTGTAAAGAAGATATCCCACTTTGCATCCAAGAGCGCCATGGACATAGACGGCCTTGGTCCAAAAGTAGCAGAACAGCTTATTAACGCAGGGCTTGTACGCGACCTTCCTGACATCTATGCCCTGACCATGGATGACCTAGTATCAATGGAACGCTTTGGTCAAAAATCAGCACAGAACCTGCTTGATGCCATTGAAAAGAGCAAGGATACCACTCTGCCACGTTTCCTGTATGCCCTGGGCATAAGGCACCTTGGCGAGGTAGCAGCCCAGAAACTTGCGGAACATTTTGGCTCTATTGAGAAGATAATGCAGGCAGGGATAGAAGAGATCAGCGCAATACACGGCATGGGAGAAGAGCTTGCCCGCTCTATTGTCAAATGGTTTCAGGAAGAAAAAAATCAGACCACAGTCAGGAAACTGCTTGAGACCGGAATCAGGTTCAAGGACCGGAAGACAGATACTGGCGAAAAACCGCTTCAGGGCCTTTCATTCGTATTTACCGGCTCTCTGCCCACCCTAAAGAGAAGCCGGGCAAAGGCCATGGTGCAGGAGGCTGGCGGCAGGGTTCTCTCAGCAGTGAGCCGAAACACAAGCTACGTGGTGGCAGGCGAAAATCCTGGTTCAAAGTTTGAAAAGGCAAAAAAACTGGGCATTCCCATAATTTCCGAGGAAGAATTTTTGAATCTTATACGTAAATGAACTGCTTTAACGTATGATGACTATCAATTCATACATGAGGTAACTTATGGAAGACAGGAAGAGAATCCATGCCATTGTTTCAGGAATAGTACAGGGAGTATGTTACAGGGCATTCACAAGGGATGCGGCCCGCCAGATAGGAAACCTGAGCGGATGGGTACGAAACCTGCCGGACGGCACTGTTGAGATGGAAGCAGAGGGGCCTGCCCGCAATGTGGACACCCTGCTTGAAAGGTGCAGACAGGGGCCACCTTACGGAAGGGTGTCAGGAATAATTGTGGATGAGCAGACACCCCTTGGAGAAACAGGCGGTTTTGACATAAGGTATTAATTTTACTTTACAGGATCATTGCCATGTCAGTCTAAATGAGCTGACCGAACTGCATCGTATCACTGTTGATGTCGAGGAAAAAGTATCTTATTCCCGTGGCCTCCCGCCAAAGAATGGGAAACGTAAGGTATCACGTATACGTTATGTTCTGAAAACATGTATAGAAGAGAAAAGTGAGCAGATCAAACAGAAACAGGAAGAATCCGGTTGTTTTGTTTTACTTACGAATGTACCTCAAAAGGGAAATATGGCGGAGACCGGCGCTGGTTTGCTTCAGGCCTACAAAGAACAATATGGCATCGAAAAGAATTTTTCTTTTCTCAAGGATCCTTTGATAGTCAATGATATATTCCTCAAGAAACCTGAACGGATAGAAGTACTTGGGGCTATATTGCTCATATCTCTGTTGGTCTGGAATTTGATTGAGCATACCCTTCGACTGTACATCAAGGAAAATGATGTTACTCTTCCCGGCTGGGACGGGAAGCAGACCACA
>WFRQ01000097.1 GCA_015486425.1 Deltaproteobacteria bacterium
CTCCTGATTCGACATCTGTATGGATACATATCAATATCGAGGAGCATTACGCACCTATAGTGACTACAAATACCAGGTTCTGGAATGTAAGCGGCGTTAGAATCGATGCTGGCCTGTTTTCAGGCGTTGATATAAAAACCGAATCTATAGAGGCAATCGTTGCAGGTGGCATAGCTTTTGCTACACCTGAAGGAGATGAGATGGGAAGGCCGGCAAAGTCAGGCCGTCACTACATTCTGTATGAAGAAGCAGACGATGACTGGCTGGAGTGGCAACCTTCCATTTCTCTCAGAAGTAGGCCTGCCAGACATTAATGAAAAAAGGCAGGAAAAATATATGACCTAATTTGGGCGATTGTTCGGATTTGCTGCATATCCGCGAAAGAGGGATTTCCACTGTGGTCGGCTATGTAGGTCTCCCCTTGACAGAGGAGATGCGTGAAGACGGCAATCCCCAAATTCAGATTTGACAGTTTATAAGTAAAGCACCGGATACAATCATGAAAGAGAACAGCGAGCTTTCCCGCAGACAGTTTATGAAGGGTATGGCGGCCGTTGCAGTATGTACCGCTGTCCCGGGCATTTCATCAGTTAGTAATGCATCAGTCAGGCAGGAGTTGTCGTTTTACCACACCCATACCTGCGAGACCCTGACGGTTCCATATCCGATTTCTCCCGGATACGAGAGAAACGTGATGGATGAGATCAACTACTTTCTCAGGGATTTCAGGACAGGTGATCTGCATGATATTGATCCTGGCCTGCTTGATATCCTATATCGCATAAAGCAAAGGGCAGGTGGCCATGTTTATGAGGTGATATCAGGGTACCGGTCACCGGCAACCAACTGCATGCTCAGGCGCAGGAGCCGTGGCGTTGCACGTCACAGCCTGCACATGAAGGGTATGGCAATTGACATAAGGTTGACTGGCGTCAATACCCTGACGCTTAGAAACTGCGCTCTGGCCCTCAGAAGGGGTGGTGTGGGGTACTACAGGAAGTCAGATTTTGTTCATGTGGACACGGGCCGTTTCCGGGTTTGGTAAGTATATTTTTGGCTATGCGGTACCCTGTGAGCAGATACCCCTTACAGAATAAACATGGCGTCTCCGTAACTGTAGAACCTGTATCCTCTGTCAACTGCTTCCCTGTATGCCTCAAGCACGCGTTCGCGCCCTGAAAATGCCGAAACCAGTATGAGCAGTGAGGAGCCGGGGAGGTGGAAATTGGTCAGCATGCAGTCAACAGCCCGGAATCTGAAGCCCGGCATTATATAAAGATCACATTCTCCGTTTCGGGGCTTGATGGTTCCATCTGAATCAGCAGCCCATTCTACGGATCGCACGCTTGTGGTGCCTACAGCCACAATCCTTCCACCCTTTTCTCTTGTCCTGTTGATAGTTCTGCACGCGTTCTCAGGCACCACCACGTATTCCGAGTGAATTCTGTGTTCCCTGATATCTTTGCTCCTTACCGGCGCAAAGGTACCATATCCCACATGCAGTGTAATTTCCGCCACTTCCACGCCCTTTTTCTTTAAGGCTTCAAGAACCGAGGCTGTAAAGTGAAGACCTGCAGTAGGGGCTGCAACCGATCCGGTTTCGCGTGCATAGACCGTCTGGTATCTTGATGCATCATCAGGGTCCCTGCTTTCCCGTTTTATATATGGCGGAAGTGGTGTTTCTCCGTATTTTTCCAGCACAATATCTAACGGCTCCTGATGATGCAGCAGGACATCAGCGCTACCGTTCTTGTGTCTTTTCACAATTTCTATGGTGAGGCCCTGTCCAACCCGTACCTGCTGCCCAGGCCTTAATGGCTTGGAGCTTCGGGTAAGCGCCTGTGCACAGGCGCTCCGAAGGCCATGACCGGCCGTTTGCGGGTATGTCTGCTCAGGGTAGTGAAGCAGAAAGAATTCAACCCTGCCCCCTGTCTCCCTGTGGCCATGTATGCGTGCAGGAAAGACCCTGGTATTGTTCATGACAAGGCAGTCACCTGGTTCCATCAGTGTGTGGATATCCCTGAAGTGCAGGTGTTCAATCCTGCCCGAATCCCTGTGAAACACCATCAGCCTGGACTGGTCGCGGTCTTCTGAAGGATGCTGGGCAATGAGTTTTTCAGGAAGATGATACTGGTATGATGCCAGGGAATAGATATCAGCCATTAAACAGCCCTGTCCTTAGAGCAAGATAGCAGAGGAAAAGTCCGAAGAGTACCGACATTGTACCCATGACACGAAGCTGTCCTGGTTTCATCTCAAGCATTTTTTTCATGTATTCCTGCATTTTCTCAGGAAAAGCAAAGTAAGGCAGCCCTTCAAGCACCATAACCATGCCTATTACCGTAATGAGAAGTTTCATAAATACCTCCAGGGGGGTATGCGTTCCCCTTGCCACACTCACTCCATTGCAGTGTGTGGTGTATGTTACAGTCGCATTGAAGTATATACTTTAAGAGAGGCGCAGGCGAGAGACAATCAGAATACCGCATCTTGCCTGTGGTTTTGCCGGTTCGTCTGACTGCGGATAAGAAAACGGGATAGATTTTAAGAAAAAAGGCTGACAGGCTGAAAGATATCAGGGAAAAATGGTGGCGGTGCAGGGACTTGAACCCCGGACGCCGCGGATATGAGCCGCGTGCTCTGACCAGCTGAGCTACACCGCCATTTGCGGGTTACCTTATTAACTATTTTGCGCCCGCTGTCAAGGGTTTATATCTTACTGTGAAGACAGATTGATATTTTATCCTCCTTAATCGTTCTATTCCGGCTCCTGTTAATTTTGCAAGTTTACGGGTATTGCAGTCATCAGGGGCATGAGCAGGGTTCATTTGCGCTATTTTATAACAACATTCCTGATAAGTAATTGCTCCCCCAAAAAATAAAAGGCACTCACGCAAAAAAGCGTAAGTGCCTGAATTTACTGGTGGGCCGTTAGGGAATCGAACCCCAAACCTATTGATTAAGAGTCAATTGCTCTGCCAATTGAGCTAACGGCCCTGAAGTACGGGGCACTCTTTACCATATATTCTATTGATGTCAAGGGACGGTGCATAAGTTTTTGACTGTGTCGGTAACACGTTTTTTTTATATTGACTACTAACTGGGTATGGGGTAATTTCAACTCAGTCAGTTATTAGCTTTTTGTAGGATTATCGGCACAATTGTCAGGAGTGGTCCGATAGTTAAGGGGCTGTCCAAAAATAAGTTGGATGATAGCGCGCTCAGATTTAGCTCAGGATGGCCTGAAGATGATATGCGAAATCGGTAAGTTATTTTTGGATAACCCCTAAGTGTCAGTAATTCAAGTGGTTAACCTGTACCGCCTGCTCACTGTGAGCCTTGAGGCATGACAGGGCAGGAAAATTTAGAACAGAGAGGAGATTAGAATGAAAGGGATAAAAGATCAGGGAAATATCCGCAGTGTTTTGGGTAGCGCAATCCATGCCGTTCTGGTTCTAACATTATTGCTGTTCTGGGCTTCAGCCGCATCTGCCCATTTCGGGGTGATTTTACCGTCAGATGACATTGTGGAAAGCGGAGAGTCACACACCATTGACCTTGAACTTCAGTTCATGCACCCCTTTGAGCAGAAATTCATGGACCTTACAAAGCCTGAAAAATTTGGTTTTGTACTGGCAGGGAAATACACCTGTCTCATACCGTCCTTAAAACAGACAAAAACCGCAGGACATGAAACATGGCAGGCAAGTGTCACCCTGAAGAGGCCCGGAGATCATATTTTTTATTTTATACCCGAGCCCTACTGGGAGCCTGCTGAGGACTGCTATATACAGCACTTTACCAAGGTTATTGTCAATGCCTTTGGCCTTGAGGAAGGATGGACCGAGCCTGCCGGCCTTGAAGCTGAGATAGTGCCACTGTCACGCCCCTATGGGTTATGGACAAATGACGTTTTTCGTGGCAGGGTGTTGTTTCATGGAAAGCCTGTGCCCGGTGCCGAGGTGGAGTACGAATATTATAACGCTCCTGTAAACGGGGCCAGCGTAAAGGATCCTGCGCCTCCATACATTACACAGGTTGCAGTTGCGGATTCAGACGGTGTGTTCACCGTTTCGCTTCCCATGGAAGGCTGGTGGGGTTTTGCGGCTCTTATGACTGATCCAGGCGCCATGAAGCATGATGGAAAAAAGGTTAATGTAGAAAAGGGTGCTGTGCTGTGGGTGCGCACCCGTGATATGAAGAGGTAGTACAATATGCACATTGCCGAGGGGGTTCTTGCTGCTCCCGTACTTGCTGCAGGGTGGGCCGGCACCAGTGCCGGCCTTGCCCTGGGGCTTAGAAAAATGAATGCCGAGAAGATCCCGGAGACTGCTCTGCTTACAGCAGCACTTTTTGTGGCGTCTCTGGTGCATGTGCCGGTTGGGCCGTCCAACTCTCACCTTGTGTTAAACGGCCTCGCAGGCCTGATGCTTGGATGGGCAGCTTTTCCGGCAGTGTTTACTGCCCTGGCACTTCAGGCAGTGCTCTTCCAGTTCGGAGGCCTGACTACTCTCGGTGTCAATACGTTTAATATTGCTCTTCCGGCAGTAGCTGTCGGTTTTCTCATGCGCAGGTTTCTATACTCACCTTCAAGGCAGGTTGCGGTTATAGCAGCCGGAGTGGGTGGTTTTCTGGCCGTTGTTGCAGGGGCATTAATGGTGGCTGTAACTCTGTCCCTGTCAGGCGAGTCGTTTTTGAATGTGGCAAGGATTATCTTTATTGCTCATATCCCGGTAGCCCTTGTTGAGGGTGTTATTACCGGTTCTGTGGTATCATTTCTGCTGAGGGTCAAGCCTGGAATGCTTCACTGCACTGCCGGGGCAGGTTAGATTGGCTGTGATTCCAAGAATATTTTTTATTATGCTGTTTCTGCTCGTCTGTTCATCAGGGGCAGCAATGGCCCATCGCGTAAATATTCACGCTCTGCAGAAAGGCAGGGTTGTCCAGGTACATGCCTACTGGGTCGATGGAACAGATGCCCGGGATGCCGAACTCAAGGCAATTGATTCAAATGGCAAGGTGGCATTTCAGGGCATTACTGATAAAGATGGTGTCTGCATGTTCAGTCTTCCCAGGGCCGGGGTTTACCGCCTGGTATTTGATGCCGGCATGGGGCACAGGGCTGAAACCAGCCTGGAATACAGTCTGTCTGAAGATTTAAAAAGTTCTTCCATGGAAAATTCAGTGGCTGAGGCCCATGCCAGCCTTACGCCCCGTCAGCAGGGTACTGAACTCCAAAAGTCAGGGGCAGCTTCAGGTACTTCTGATTGCACAATTCCAGATGCCGTGCTGACCCGGATTGATGCCATGATGGATAGAAAGCTGAGGCCGGTGCTTGATGAGCTGTCCGCGCTCCGGGAACGTGACAACCGCATAAGAATTCGGGATGTTACAGGCGGACTGGGCTATATACTTGGCATTGCCGGTCTGGCTGCCTGGTTTTCTGCCAGGAAAGGCAATGGCAAATAAGGGACTGTCCCAAAAACCGGGATAATATCAGTCTTGGCGGAATCATCAAATGGCGAGATTATGAGGGGTGTCAGGCAGTATGGCAAAACCGACTGATAACAGCACAGGGGCCTGCCAGGCATGACCTGTGAACGTCTGTCTTCCGGTTCGTCTCTGCTTCACAGGACGGATCCCCGTGTCAAGCTCACCGTTGCCTTCATGCTGTCTGTGGTGACAGCGCTTCTCAGGAACTGTCCCTCACAGTTCATGGCCTTTACAGGCAGCCTGCTGGTGCTTGCCTCCACCGGCCTTCCCGTAGGAGAAACCTTGAGGCGGCTTGCTCTGATCAATTTTTTCCTTGTTCTGGTGGCTGCCATAGTCCCGTTTACCACCCCTGGCACAGAGGTGGCAGATATTTTTTCCCTGCATATAACACGTGAGGGCCTGCTGCTTGCCCTGTCAATATGGCTCAAATGCAATGCCATTGCTGCACTTAACCTTGCGTTTCTCGCAACTTCTACTATCTTTTCACTTGCGCACGCAATGGCTCACATGCGGGTACCATCCAAACTGGTCCAGCTTTTTTTCTTTTCCTGGCGTTACATACATGTGCTGGAGCAGGAGTTCAGGCGTATCCGCAATGCAGCCATGCTCAGGGGATTCAGGCCCGGAACCTCGCTGCATACCTACAGGCATCTTGCCTGGATGATAGGAGCGCTTCTCATAAAGGGATATGAACGAGGGGAGCGGGTCTATAATGCCATGCTGTGCCGTGGATTTAACGGGACCTTCTGGGTGCTGTCACACTTTCACTTTCATCTGCGGGATGGCGTGATTACAGCCGCAGGCATACTTTTTGCCGCTGCGGTGATTTATGTTGATCTGTCCTGCTCATGTACCTTGTTCAGTTAAAAAATATAGAGTTTTCATATGAAAATGGGCCCCTGGTGCTGGACGGGCTGGATCTGTCCGTTGAGAGTGGTCAGCGTATTGTGATTACCGGTCCCAACGGCACAGGCAAGACCACGCTTTTTCATCTTATCCTCGGCCTTCTGAAACCTTGCTCAGGGGAAATATATGCATTTGGCAGACAGCTCCGTGACGAAGCTGATTTCAGAGTGTGCCGCAGCCGCACCGGGCTTCTGTTCCAGGATCCCGATGATCAGCTTTTCTGTCCCAGCGTAATTGAAGATGTGGCGTTTGGCCCTCTTAACCAGGGAAAGACCCACGGCCAGGCCCGTGCCATTGCCGAGGAAACGCTGGATGCGCTTGGCATTCTTCATCTTAAGGACAGGGTTCCATACCATCTTTCAGGGGGAGAAAAGCGTATTGCTGCCCTGGCAACCATCCTCTCCATGCGCCCTGAACTGCTTCTGCTCGATGAACCAACCGCAGGGCTTGCACCAGAGACTTCAGCAAGGCTTCTTGAAATACTTCTGGCATATCCAGCCAGGGCAATTTTGATTATCTCACACGACATGACATTTATTAAGGGAATTTCAGGTACAAGGATGGTTCTCAACAGGGGCAGGCTGACCCCCGCGGTTTAACCCTGATTACACTGAATTTTTGTACGTACCTCGCATTGAGCCAGGATATGCTTTTTATGGCAGGTGGGGTTGCACTGGCTGAGCGGTGCAGCATGAAATCTTATGGAAAATGTCCTGTCCACGGTTGTGAGGGCTAGTTAATGGGGTTTCCGGAAAAAATCACCGGCATTACTGACCTTTCTCATGCCTTTGCCTCTGCATACATACAATCAGGGGAATTGGCAGTTGACTGCACTGCTGGAAATGGTCTGGACACTCTTTTCCTGCTGAAAAAGAG
>WFRQ01000098.1 GCA_015486425.1 Deltaproteobacteria bacterium
CGTGCTGCTGTTCATTTCAAAGGAGTATCTTTATGACAGCTACTGGTTTTCCACCGGCACTCCGTCGTTCCTGGTAAAACTGCTCCAGCAGCAGGAGTTTTTTGTTCCTGAACTTGAAAACCTCAAGGCTGGCAAAGTACTTGTTGACAGCTTTGATCTTGAAAAAATACGTATAGAGCCCGTCCTGTTCCAGAGCGGCTACCTGACTCTTGACAGTATTGAGACAAAACCAAGGGGCGGGCTTGAATACAGGCTCAGGATACCCAACCGCGAGGTGCAGATTTCATTCAATGATATGCTTCTGGACCTCCTCACTGATTCTGCGCCAGGTATGTCAGACTTGCAGGACAGGCTTTACGATGCCCTTGCGTCAGGCGACATGCAGGAAGTCCAGTCACATCTCCATGCCCTTTATGCGGGCATTCCCTACAATCATTATGTAAACAACCATATATGCGAATATGAGGGATTTTATGCCAGCGTGTTTTATGCCTGCATTGCAAGCCTTGGACTGCGCATAATCCCGGAGGATGTAACAAACCGGGGCAGGATAGATTTCACTGTGTTTATTAACGATCTCATTTACATATTCGAGTTCAAGGTAACGGACGAGGAACCGCTGAAGCAGATAAAGGAAAAGCGGTATTATGAAAAGTACATGGATTCAGGTAAGAAGGTGATCATTGTTGGAATCAACTTTGACGAGAATGAGCGGAACATTTCACGCATGGAGTGGGAGGAGATGAATTAAACAATACTCCCTCAGCCAGGGACTGGCTGCTGCAAAAGCAATTTACAGAATGCAATACAACTGTATTCTCACGCTGAAATCCTTGTCGTGGTTTGAAGGTGGCAACCTTGCTTCACTGCCGGTAAATATAAAAACTGATCTCCTGAATGCCGTGCGTCAATGTGATCCCGCCGGTATTAAACGGCTACAGGTAAAAATGATTGTTGGTGAATAATGTGCAGGAAGAGCTGAAAAAAATCGCTGCCCGAATCAACTGGTTTGATGTGCCTGAGCGCCTGTTATCTGATCCCGATCGTTTCCTTGCTTATTTTATGCAGTATTGTCACGACGAAGATATTGCCACTATGCGGCGCTACTTCACTGATGAACAGTTCAGGCATGCCCTTGAAAACAGGCCTCCCTGTGTAATGGACGAAAAATCAGTGTCATACTGGAAACTGGTTCTGCAGGAATAAATTACTGCCCTGCTTTACCTGATCACCTGGCTGAAAACACAATATTCCTGCCCCTATATGACACCAGGCGCAGCTTCCTGAATCCATTTTGACCTTGCAATGCACCTGGAACAGCACTCCTTAAACCGGCATTCGACCTCTTGAATTTTGCCATCATCTCCGTTATGCCTCCACCTGAGTTTCTCTCGACCACGGAGACTACTCCCCTGATCTGTTTAAAAGCATTATTCGCCCGTCCCGTTATTCTTTCATTTTCTGTATCTGCTCACAGGGTACCGCATCTGCCGCGTTGTCGGGAACTCGAAGTACAGGAAGTACGCCTTCGCCCCCTCCGCCTTGCATCTGCAGCACCCTCTGAACAGATACATGTTAAGAAATGTCGAGATAGGCCCGAAGCTTCGGGTTGATCTCATCCTCAAACCTGTTGCGTTCATCACTAATGAACCCTCTTGCCTGTTCAACCACTGCCGGGAGGAGGCGGCCCAGAGCATCAGGATCGCTCATGATGATACGGTTGAAAAATTTTCTTTTACCAAAACCATTATTCCCCTTTCATTGTCATTCCGCCCCGTCCTTTCCTGCATCCCGTCATGGAGAAGTATCGCGAGCAAATCCTCCAGAACTATCGAGATGCCATCCGCTTCGCACCTTGAGGCCCTGACACGCCGCCAGCGCTTCGGGTAACCTCAAACAGACCACCGCCCATCGCCTGGTAAAAAGCCACCGTGTTGACCAGGCGTTTGGCCTGGCCGTCTGTCAGATCAAGTTCAGTCTGAAGACGTTGCTGTTGTGCGCTAAGCAGATCATAAAAGCTGGCTGCTCCAAGCCCATACCGACGTTGTATGGAATCTAAAGACTTCTCGGATGCAAAATCGGCGGCGGAAAGTGCTTGCAGCCTTTTTGAATCATTGTCCAATGTCCCCAATACATCAGCCACGTTGCGAAGAGCTTCCAGAACGACGGACTGATAGTTTGCTGCAGCCGCATCGAAAGCAGCGAGAGCTGCTCTCTTTTCAGCGGGCAAGCCGGGATTAAACAGGGGTTGTGTCAACTGCCCCACTAAACTCCAAACAGCAGAACCCGGGCCGAACAATGCGCCGGTTGTCAATGCCTGGGTGCCCAGATCGGCACTAAGGTTGAGTTGTGGATATAGCTTGGATATTGCCACCCCGTATTCTGCATTCGCGGCATGCAGCAACGCTTCAGCACCTAGGATATCCGGCCTTGCTCGTACCAGTTCCGAGGGAACCAGCAACGGCAATTCCGACGGCAGATCGAAATCTCCCAGGCTAAATGATGGCAAAAAACTCTTGCCTGGCGCTTTGCCCACCAGAACCGCCAGCAGGTGCTCGTTTTGCTGAAGTTGATTGCGTAACAGTGGCAGTGTGGCGCGTGTCTGCTCCAACTGTGTTTGTAAGGCCAACTCGTCCACAAGCTCTCCATGACCAAGGCGAATGCGTTCCCGGGTCAGTTCCTGTTGATTTTCCTGCGACTTCAAAATATTTTTTGTAATTTCAATCTGCCTTTTCAGGCTTGCCTGAGTAATGGCCGTTGTTACTATATTTGCCGCTAACGTCAGACGAGCGCCTTCCAATTGGATCTGCTGATAATCGCTCCGCGCAGCCAGAGCTTCCAACGCCCTTCGGTTGCCTCCGGCCAGGTCAAACGTATATCGGACACCTACGCTGGCGTTATAAAGACTGAACTCTCGTGCTTCCCCGGCTTGTCCTAACGCACCAGGATTGAAGCGTTGGCGCTGGGCACCCAGATTGCCGCTCAATTGCGGATAAAGTGTCGAGCCTGCCTGCGCTGCATAAAGTTCCTGGGCCTGGCGTAAAGTCGCCTCTGCTGCCGCCAGGGTTGGGTTATGTTCCAGGGCATCCTGTATAAGTCTGTTTAATTCCTGATTATCTAACGCCTGCCACCAATATTTTGTTAATGGTTTTCCTTTGAGAATGTTTTGCGCCTCACCCAGCGTGGTAGGGGATGAAGCCAGATTGATTGTCAATGGTGTGGGGGTATAGCCAGACACCTCGGGCGGAACAGGGCGTTTGAAATTCGGTCCCACTGTACACCCTGTTAATAAAATGGCGTAAAAACCAATCAATAAATAACGGACCATCCTGTTCATAAAATGCTCATTAGGCGTTTTATTCGAAATCACGTCCTTCGCCTGCCTCTTCATAGGTTACTCCGTCACGGATATGATAAATGCGCTTGAAGGTGGGAATGATTTTTTCATCGTGGGTGACGACAATAATGGCGGTTTCGAATTTTTTGGCCATATCGTTTAAGATTCGGATTACGGCCAGCGCTCGCTGGCTGTCAAGGGGAGCGGTGGGTTCATCTGCAAGAATTACCGGGGGACGATTGATCAGACCACGTGCGATAGCCACTCGTTGCTGTTCTCCACCGGAGAGTTGAGATGGCATGGCCTCTGCGCGATGTTCCACATCAAGCGCTTTGAATAATTCTCTTGCCCGTTTGCGCGCCTCGGCGTTTGGTATTCCCGCCAGCATGGGCAGAAGGGCGACGTTGTCAGTGACATCAAGGAAAGGAATCAGATAGGGCGCCTGGAATACAAATCCAATCCGGTCCCGTCGCAGAGCCCGAAGATCCTTGACCTTCCAGCCATCGTCATAAATGACGTCATCTCCCAGTATCATTTTTCCGGCAGTGGGCTCAATCACCGCTCCCAGACATTGAAGGAGCGTGGTCTTGCCGGACCCTGAAGGACCTATCAGACCAACTACTTCACCCGGCGCAACGTGCATATCGACCTTCTTGAGAGCATCTACAGCGGTATCGCCACTTCCATAGCGTTTTCTCAAGCCCGTGATCTGAATGCCTTTACCGCTCATCTCAGCCTCCTATGGCCTCGGCCGGATCAACCTTAAGTGCGGCACGAATGGCGACAATGCTCGACAGTACGCAGATCATAACCACTGCGAAAAACCCAATTGCGGAATCCAGGGGTTCAAGCAGCACATATTTTGGGAAGATCGGTGCCATCAGTAAGGTTGCTGAAATCTTGCCCACTACAAAGCCGATCAGGCCCAGGGCGATGGACTGCTGCATGATCAAACCGATAATGGTACAATTTTTAGTGCCGATCAATTTCAACACGGCAATTTCACGAATCTTTCCAAGCGTCAGAGTATAGATGATAAAGGCCACTATGGCGGAGCTGACAAGCGACAGAATGACCAGGAACATAAAGATCTGTTTGGCGGCGGTGGCGATCAGCTTGCCCACCAGGATTTCCTCCATCTGGCTGCGGGTGTAAACGGTCAGGCGCTTCCAGCGGCGAATGGATTCAGCTACCTGTTCCGGGTCATGGCCTTTTTTAACCCGCACCAGGACGGCATTGACATAGGGGTTAGTGCTTTGCGAGGCAATGATGGCATCTATCAAGCCTGGAACCCCGGGCCGGTTGAAGGCAGGGTTTTCGGCCGTACGTCGACGCTGCGCCCGTATGGCATCGTTATCTTTCAGAAACTGTGCTTCCTGGGCATCTTTCAATGGAATGAACACCATCGGGTCGCCATTGGAAGAGACCATCCTCCTGGTCAGGCCGACTACGGTGTAGTGGTTACGGCGGAGCTTGATACGTTCACCAATTTTGAGTCCGGAAACGATATCAGCGACTGCCTCGTAATGACTCCTGGTTATCTGGCGCCCAGCCACGAGAAAGGGTGGCCAGCCAGGTATCCCTGGCCCTCCGGGAGTAATGCCGGCCACCATGGCACGCACGTCACCACCTTCCTTGCTCACCTGCATGGTGAGATAGGTGATGTTGGCTGCCTGATCCACGCCGGGCATTCCACGAATGCCACGCCAGATGTCATCGTAGATGCTTGATGGCTCAGCATAGGGACCAAGGGTATTTTCCTGCACCACCCAGAGATCAGCACCGCTATTGTCAAGCAATACCTTGGCGTCATCCACCATGCCACGATAAATTCCTGCCATTGACAGTGTGATGCCAATCAGTAACCCAAGTCCCATGCCGGTAAAAACAAACTTGCCCCAGGCATGCAGGATATCACGTCCAGCCAGGCTGATCATTGTGTTACCCCTGGGATATGGTCAAGCACATGGATTCGTTTGTGCTTGTTCAGCGCATTTTCGCTATAGACCACAATCCGGTCTCCAACCTTAAGCCCTTTTCGTACCTGCACATGGCCCTCCAGGTCGGATATCCCCAGTGATACGGTGGTATAGCGAAGTTTGCGGCCTGTGACCTGCCAAACACCCAGCCTGCCATCAATACGACGAATAGCCGCATTGGAAATAACCGGACCTGCCGCAAGAGGTGGTAAAATAACCGTGACTTCGGCCAATTCACCGATGGGGGGCATTGGATCAGGAATTTTATGAAAGACAACCTTGGCCAGTGTTTCCTCGGTTACAGCATCCGCCAATGGTTCGACTCTGAGGATACGTCCGGCCAGTACTTTGCCCCCCTGGGAACGCAATACGATTTGAGCCGGAAGGTCCGCGGCCAGACCGTGGGCGCGAATTTGATCGAACCGGACATTGATCCAGAGTGAACTCGGATCAATCACTTCCACCACCGACTGACCTGCAACCACAGTGGTTCCCGGCTCCACATCACGTGAAACGACCAGGCCGTCGGCCGGTGCTGTCAGGGCCAAATTCCTGCGCTGTGCCTTCAACGCATTGAGATCGGCATGCAGACGGGACACCTCCTCCCGTGCTGCAGTCAACGCGGCTTTGGCAACCAAAAGGTCTTGTCGTTTAGCGGCTGATATCTCCTCACTGGTGGAACGCGCTTTAAGTAGCTGTTTGTAACGCAAGGCCTGTGCCTGCGCATAATCTTTACGCGCCTGCGTTTCATGCAACTGGGCCTTTGCACGTTTCAGGGCGGCAACCTGGGCCCGAATACGTTCATCGAGATCCACCGGGTCCATTTCGCCGAGAATCTGCCCCTCCTTGACTCGATCATCCACATCAACCTTCAGGAGCTTGACCCGTCCCGGATACGTTGGGCCGATCTTGTAGGTATAACGAGCCTCAACGGTTCCGATACCGAAAAGTGCAGGTGAAATGCTCTTGTTATCAACTGTGGTCAAAACCACCGATACCGGAGCAAGTGGCCCTGAATACAGGGCAGCATAGACAAAAAGCACAAGCAGAGGAATAATTATGGCCAATAGCGCCAGAGTCCGTTTTTGAAAAGGCAATTTTTTCACGCTCTACTCCTGATGCCTTGTTGATAGATGGCATAGACTTTCGGCGCGTTTCGGTGCATGTGGCTCGCATCTCCAGCTATCAATGATTGCATGACCAATCCTTGAACCGTGCCAATGAAGAGCGTGGCTGCGGCCTCGTTATCCAGTTTTTCGTCAATCTCACCGCAGGCTTTGCCTTGTTCGAACAAACGATTGAGGCGCTCCTCGTAACGCCGGAGGAGCGTTTGCGCCATCCGCTTTGGAGCGGTTTCTCCAGAGCGTTGCAATTCAGCAAACAACATGCGGGGAATGCCGGGGTGTTCTCCTATAAACGCCACGTGCGCCATGAACATGCTTTCAAGCGCGTCAAGTGGGGATGACTTTGCGTCTATCGCCTTTTCCAGTCGCGACAACAAGCGTTCGGCGACCCATTCCATAACAGCCTGTAATATGGCATCTTTATTAGGGAAATGTCGAAAAAGTGCTCCCTGGGTCAAGCCCATGCGTTTGGCGATGGCTGCCGTGGTAATCTCGCTTGGGTTCTGTTCCCCGGCAAGCTCAATCACCGTCTCAACAGTTACAAGGCGTCGTTCTTCGGCAGGAAGATGTTTGCTTGACACAGTCATAGGACCTCCAACGGGGTAAAGTTAGTAATTAATTACTATCTTATCTGCCTGGAGGTTAATAGTCAATATTTTTTAGGAACCCCCCTGGATTCACGTTACGGGTTGGAGAACGAAGCCCAACCATCATGAATGACAGGCTGTTTTTTTTCTGCGTCGCGAGGCGATTAGGCGCTTTTAACCGCTTTCACTTCCGCCCCGGTTCCAGTAGGTAACAGATAATAAAAGAGACCCGATAGCCGGAGGTGCATCGTTGGAAACCGTTCGAACAGTTGTTGAAAGTGCTTGCTCCGACGGAAAGCGGCCATAGATTCCGAAGTTATCCGGCCACCCATTCCAAGCAAAACCGGCCACTGATTCCGATACAAACCAGACATTTTTTTGAGGCTATCAGAATTTTTATTATTCGTCAGTCCCCTGTCATGGTGGCTGGAAAACAGGGAAATTGAATCTGAATATGTCTTTGTATGCCTGGACAGGAATGCTTTTACCACTGAGCATTACGGAAAAACCTTTGCATACAGACTCCAATTCATGCGGCGTCTTTGTGACAAGGCAGGAGTAAAGAGATTTGGCTTTCATGCCATTCGCCACCTTACGGCATCTCAACTCTTCAAGAAAGGCTACAGTGTGGGGATAATACAGGCTATCCTGCGGCACAAAAGTCCCTCAACTA